>JAGQUY010000345.1:0-6595 GCA_020438245.1 Bacteroidota bacterium | reverse complement strand
ACCATGATGCCTTTCTGCTGTAGGATGGGGTCTGCCAGCGCCGTAGTGGGGCCGTTCGCCCCTTCACAGATAATCTTGGCCTTGAGGTTGGGTGCATTAAACCTGGTAATCTGATCTTCCAGCGCCGCCGGGATCAGGACGTCACACTCCAATTCAAGCAGTTCAGCCGCCGTGATCTTTTCGGCTTTGCCATACCCTTCCAACGATCGTCGGTTTGCATTTGCATAAGCGATCGCGTCTTTGATGTCGATGCCCTTCTTATTAAAGTACGCGCCGCTGATATCACTGATTCCGATAATTTTGCATCCCTGCTCCTGGAGCAGTTCTGCGGCCACCGATCCGACGTTGCCAAAACCCTGCACAACCACGGTTGATTTCTTGGGTTCAAGGTTGAGCTTGGCCATTGCCGCCAGCGTCACGATCATCACACCGCGTCCGGTAGCTTCCCTGCGTCCCCGGGAACCGCCCATCACGACAGGTTTTCCGGTCACCACTGCCGTTTCGGTGTGCCGGACGTGCATACTATAAGTATCCATCAGCCAGCCCATTTCGCGTTCGCCGGTGTTTACATCGGGCGCCGGAACGTCCTTGTTGGGGCCAAATATCTCTGTGAGATTCGCTGTGTATCTGCGAACCACCTTCTCCATCTGATTCTCATTTAATTTGGTCGGATCACATTTGATGCCGCCTTTGGCGCCCCCGAAAGGTATGTTGACCACGGCACATTTCCACGTCATCCACGCTGCGAGCGCCTTGACTTCGTTCAAATTGACCATATTGGCCATTCGAATACCGCCTTTGGACGGTCCGCGCACGGTGGAATGAATCACCCGGTACCCCTTGAATACCTGGATTGTACCATCGTCCATGGAGATTGGAATGCTGACGATGACCTGCTTTTCGGGGGTTTTTAGATATTCATAGATTCCTGGTTCCAGTTCGAGAATGTCGGCCGCAATGTCGAAACGACGCATCATGGACTCGAACGGTTTGTCATCTCCCATTTTTAGAGGAGCCGGCTCTGCGTAATTGTATCCCATACGTTTAAACTCCAGAAGAACTGTTTAGGGCAGAAACTTGTGTGTAATTAAAAGAGGTTGCAAAAAAACTCGCTTTTCATCTAAGCTTGGCGACTTAAAACTTATCTTGTTTTGCTTCTAAAATCAATTTCTTTTTTCAGTTGGTCAGAGCCTGCGCAGGGGCGGGAATACGACCTCCACGCTGAATAAACGCCCTTGCGGAAAGCGGGCGGATTGCCATAATCGGGGCTTTCCCCAACAGGCCGCCGTAGTCAACCGACTCTCCAACTTTTTTCCCGGGAACCGGTATGATCCGGACGGCGGTCGTTTTGTTGTTGATCATCCCAATAGCTGCTTCATCGGCAATCAGCGCGCTTATTGTTTCCCAGGGCGTATCCCCCGGGACAGCCACCATGTCAAGGCCCACGGAGCAAACGCTTGTCATGGCCTCCAATTTTTCCAGGGAAAGATTCCCCTTCTCGACCGCCGAAATCATGCCCTGATCCTCGCTGACAGGAATGAACGCCCCGCTCAGGCCTCCGACGTACGAAGAAGCCATCAGACCGCCTTTTTTTACCGCATCGTTAAGCATGGCCAAGGCTGCCGTCGTGCCGCACGATCCGACATCTTCAAGCCCCATGGCGACGAGAATATCGGCAATGCTGTCGCCCGGCGCAGGCGTGGGTGCGAGGGAAAGATCCACAATACCGAACTCAACCCCCTGCATTTTGGCGACCTCCCGACCAATCAACTCACCGGCCCTTGTAATTTTGAAGGTCATTCTCTTGATTATTTCTGCCAATTCACCCAAATCGGCCTCCGGTGCTTCTTTCACCGCTCGAAGTACGACCCCGGGACCGCTGATCCCGACGTTGATTACCGTCTCGGGCTCGCTAATCCCGTGGAAAGCTCCCGCCACAAACGGATTATCTTCGACGGCATTACAAAAAACCACAAACTTGGCGCATCCGATGCCGCCTTCATCTGCTGTCTTCGCGGCCAGGTCTTTAATGACCTTGCCAACCGCAATGATCGCGTCCATATTGATGCCCGCCTTGGTCGAACCGACATTGACAGAACTGCATACTCTTTTGGTGGTTCCGATCGCTTCAGGAATAGAGTCAATCAGAGCCTTGTCCCCGTCGGTAAACCCCTTTTGAACCAGCGCCGAGAATCCGGCCAAGAAATCGACGCCAACCTGGGCGGCTGCCTCGTCGAGCTTACGTGCCAATCGCATAAAGTCGTCCCGCGAGAAGGCGTCGCACGGAATGGCAGCGGGAGTTATGGAAATCCTCTTGTTGGCTATGGCAATGCCGTATTTCATCTCGACATCCTTTGCCGTAGCAACATGCTTTTCCGCTCGTTTGCAGATCTTGTCATAGATCGCCTGGATCGTCGATTTTGCGTCTGACCGTACACAATTCCTGAGACTAATACCCATCGTGGTGGTTCGAATGTCGAAGTGCTCAGCTTCTGTCATTCTAACCGTTTCAAGTATTTCCTGTAAATCAAAAGCCATTTTTTAGCCTTCTATGGTGATTGAAGAATAGTTCTAATTTCCTCGGAGAGCAAGTCGTTGGTGGAGACGGCATCCTGCAGATCCAAGCCTGTTACACCATTCCAATCGAAGAAGCGCCCGCCGGATTCTTCTACGATGGGTTTCAACGCTGCAATATCCCACAGATTCATTTTGGGATCCATCATGACTTCAGCCCGACCCGATGCAACCATCATGTGGCCGTAGCAATCTCCCCAGGTTCGAACAAACTTGACCCGGTCGTGAACAGCTTCGAATGCCGCCGAGTTTCGATGTTCCCGAACATGCCTGTAGTCGGTGGTCAGCAGGATACTGTCTTCCAGACGATCCGTGCGGGAAACGCGACATGTTTTACCATTCTTGAACGCCCCTTGTCCGCGGGTTGCGTGGTAGAACTCGCCCAAGGCAGGAAAATTGACGACGCCGCAGATGATGTCATTCGACGAAAGGTCCTCGACCCCTATGAGGACTCCGTACAAGGGTACTCCGTGAATAAATGACTTCGTTCCGTCGATCGGATCGATAATCCAGCGATACCGGCCGGAGCCTGCCATTTCACCGTACTCCTCACCGAGAATAGCGTGATCGGGAAACTTCGAACGGACGATACGAACGATCGCTTCCTCCGCCGTACGATCGGCTATGGTAACCGGCGATTCGTCGCTTTTGGTTTCAATCGTCAATGTCTGAGAGTTGAAATAACGGAGCGTAATTTCTCCCGCCTCGCGCGCGGCTTCAATTGCCACCTTGGTAAGATCTTCAAGAACCATCGTATCGAAATCTGTCGCCCGGTGTATTGTCGCGAAAAGGTAGGTTGTTTGGCCTTGAGAGTCAACGAGGGAGTTGTCCCCGAGAACGGATATATGCCGTATTTGCATACGACGGCCTGCTCGTTTATATTGCTCCGATGACAAATGAAGATCCTACCCTCCTCGACGCCGACGGCCGTCCGCCGGTAACGCTCGGAAACGAGCTGCTGCGCAAGCTCATCCACATGGCCTCGCTTGGCATTCCCATCGGCTACAAACTGACTGATCAGGGAACGGCACTGGTTGTTGTAGGAGGATTGCTTGTATTCGCAATCCTGCTGGAATACGGAAGAATGGCCAGTTCCACAGTAAATTACTGGTTCATTCGATTCGTCGGGAAGATGCTCCGTGAGGAAGAAACCGGAAGTTACTCCGGAGCGACCTATCTTCTTTTGGCTTCTTTCCTCAGTATCCTTGTATTTCACCAGGACATCGCCGTGTTGTGTTTGTTATTTCTCATTGTCGGTGATAGTACCGCGGCACTTGTGGGTCGCCGGTTCGGTAAAATGCATGTATTTGGCAAAACCGTGGAGGGCACCTTGGCCTTCATTACCGTTGCCCTCGTGATCGCCCTGTTCTTTCCGGCGATTCCTGCAATCATACGATTGGGCGGAGTGATTGTCGCCGCTTTGGCGGAACTCATGCCTTCGAGAGTAAACGATAATCTTCGAATACCCGTGGTGGCCGGAAGTATCATGGAGATCCTTTACGTCCAGTACTTGAAAGAACTTCCTCCGATTTTGATCGAAGGCGGGAGAATTTTGTAAATGAAAATCCCGCAGCATAAAATCGATGAAATAAAACAAGCCGCAGACATCGTCGAGGTGGTGGGCCAGTACGTCAATATCCGATTGAGGGGTCGAAACCATGTCGGTCTTTGCCCGTTTCACAACGAAAAAACCCCCTCCTTCACCGTGAGCGCCGATAAACAGATTTTTTATTGTTTTGGATGCCATACCGGCGGAGATGTCATTGCTTTCGTCCGCGAATTCGAAAAGCTCTCCTATCCGGAAGCGATCCGCTTTCTGGCGGAAAAGTATGCCATCGAAATGCCCCGTGAAACGGATATGGATCCGTCCAAGTCATCTGAAGTCGAGTCGTTATATTTTGCATACAAAATGGCGGCCCGATACTACTTTGAACAACTTCGAGGACCGGCGGGCAAATTGGCCCGTGAGTACCTCAGCAAGCGAGGTTTTGAGGATTCGACGCTGAAGTCTTTTGGGGTCGGATACGCACCCGATTTGTGGGAAGCCTTTGTGGCGCACGCACATGAACAGTCGATGGATTTGACGGTTCTGGAGAAAGCCGGACTCATCATGAAAAAATCAGACGGGTCACACTATGACCGATTTCGCCATCGGGTCATCTTTCCGATATTCAATACCACGGGGCGCGTCATCGCTTTCGGCGGACGGCAGTTACGCGAAGAACAGAACATGCCGAAGTATGTCAATTCGCCCGAGAGCCCGATTTATCATAAAAGCCGCACCCTGTATGGATTATTTCAGGCGCGCGATACCGTCCGCAAGAATGATCAGCTTATCGTTGTTGAGGGGTATGCCGATTGTCTGATGTTGCACCAGCATGGGCTGACGCAGACGGTGGCATCCAGCGGCACCGCGTTCACGCTGGATCAGGCAACCCTGATCAAACGGTATACGCAAAATGTAACCTTGGTGTATGACGGCGACAGTGCCGGTATACACGCAGCCGAACGGGGCGGGGCGATCATGATTCAGTCCGGTCTTCAGACAAAAATCGTCGTGCTGCCGGCATCCCACGATCCGGACTCGTTCATACGGGAAAACGGGCGCGACGGCTTCGAAGAAGTATTGAAGCAGGGACGTTCGTATATCGACTTTCGCGTCGAACAGTGGCACCGGCAAAAAAAATTGGATACGGTTCACGGACGTACCCAGGCCGCGCGTGAACTTATTCAAATCGTGGGCGGCATTCGAGATCCGATTCAATCCTCCTATTACGCCGCCGAAGTTTCGGACAAATTGCGGCTCGATGAAAAACTCGTGCAGCAGGAACTGCAACGGGTTGGCAAAGGCCGGGATTCTTCCTCGATTGAGCTGACGACACCGGCCAAGAAATACATTCCGCGCGAAGATTCGTCTCCCCAACATGTCCTCCAGGCCGAACGGGGGGTTCTGAGAAATCTGCTTATGAAGGGGTCCGAGCAGGCCGATTTGATTTTCAACCACCTCCGGCCCGAGGATTTCACAAATCGGGCGATTCAGAAGGTGATGCAGTTTATCTTCACCCAGTGGATGATGAAAGAAGAGTTTTCGTCGAACACCGTTCTTGAGTCTTTTCCTGAAGACATACAAAAAGCACTGACCCGACTGATGCTTGACGACCTGCTGCAATACGAAATCGTAGACTGTCTTGCAACCATACAGTATCATCAACTCCAGAAGCGGCTGGCCGAACTCAGGGAGACGATGAAAAACATGTCTGATTTGCAGGAGGATGCCGAACATTTGGAGGAAGCATCCTCGCAAATTATTCGACAAATGCATGTACTGAAGACCAAGAAGCAGCTCTTGACCCTGGGAGAACAACCGGTTCAAGAACGAATGGAATTGGATGATCATCATGTCCCCTTTTGATGTCGTCATTGTAGGGGCAGGCCCGACCGGACTCGCTTGTGCCATTGCCTGTAAGGAAGCCGGGTTAAACAGTATTGTGCTGGACAAAGGATGTATCACCAATTCGATTTATCATTTCCCGGCAAATATGGTGTTTTTCACTTCGTCCGATCTTCTTGAGGTCGGCGGTTTGCCGTTCACCTCACCCAATGCAAAACCAACCCGCGAGGAAGGGCTTCAATACTACAAACGCGCCGTCCAACATTTTGGACTTTCTGTCCATACATCGGAAAAAGTCCTTTCCATTCTCAAGAAAGACGAAGGCTTCGAAATTGCAGTTCTCAAGGACGGAAGGGATGAACGGACATATAGGTCCGAGTTTGTCATCCTGGCAACCGGATATTATGACAATCCGAACATGTTGAATGTGGAAGGAGAAGATCTGCCGAAAGTTTCCCACTACTACTCCGATCCCCATCCCTTTTTTGACAAGGAAGTGATGGTAGTGGGTGGAAAAAATTCGGCGTGTATTGCCGCCCTGGAGTTATTTAGGTACGGTTCTCGCGTTACCGTCGTGCACAGGGGTGATGAAATCAAGCAGAGTGTCAAGTACTGGATCCTGCCCGATTT
>JAGQUY010000344.1 GCA_020438245.1 Bacteroidota bacterium | reverse complement strand
ACATCCGTCTTGAAAGGAACCCCAACGGTAAGCTGCGGGGCCACAAATGGTACGAGCGAGAGATCCAACCCTCTGATCGGATCGCTACTCGATCCTTTGTCACCTGCCACGGTCGGAGATTCTCCGTAGACTGAGGAATTGAACGTCTTGTCCCCTGACGGTACCTGAGCCAGCATCACCGGGATTTTCAGATCAAATCCAAGCAGACTATGCGTCTTCGCGGTATGGAAGAAACCGCTGTTCATACCCATGCCGAAGCCATTAACTGCCGGCTGAAGCCATCCTTTGGCATCGCTCTTACTCAGATTCTGCAAACGCTCTTCAACCTTACTTTGCGCAGCGATCTGAGATACTGCCACGCACATAAAAATCACTAGCCATCGTTTCATACCAATCCTCCATTAAATAATAAAGTAAGTACTCCTCACCAAAAGACGTACCAAACTGAAAACCAAACAAAATTAGGCCTTTACGGGCCGCCACCTGCCAACTAGTCGCACTTAGCCGACGCTGTTACCTGTGAAGATGTAACAAATTTACGACAGAGGCGTCGCATTGTCAAATGCGGCAACCTCTTCTTCCAGAAGCTGCCTATTGTGCATATCGGAGTAGAGACCGTCCTGCGCAAGAAGAGTCTGGTGGGTACCCCGTTCTTCTATCCGTCCGTCTTTCATGACAAGGATCAAATCGGAATTCTTGATTGTTTGTATTCGATGACTGACCATTATCGTGGTCCGGTTATGCATCAAGCCGCGCAGTTGATTTAGGATTTCTTCTTCTGTGTGCGTGTCAACGCTGGAAAGGGCGTCATCCAATATTAGTATGGCAGGTTTCCTCAAAATGGCACGGGCAATGGCAAGCCGCTGTTTCTGCCCTCCTGATAGTGTAATACCCCGTTCACCAATAATCGTATCAATTTTTTCCGGAAATTCGGAGATATTCTCGGTCATTTGGGCGGTATCTATAGCCCATAAAACCTCTTTCGACTCAGCCCGGGCATCGCCGAAAAGAACGTTTTGAAGAATCGAATCTGAGAATAAGAAATTATCCTGAGGCACCATGCCAATCGCCATTCTGAGATCGGACAGCGGGATGTCATGGATTTCCCGATCATCGATAAATATCATACCGGGCGGAACGTCATACAAACGAGGAATCAAATTGACAAGCGTGCTCTTGCCGGACCCCGTGTGACCGACAATGGCTACTGTCATACCCGGTTCAACAACCAGATCGATGTTGCTGAGAACCGTCGTGTCTTTATAGGCAAAGGTCAGATTCTTAATGGTGATCCGGCCCCGGACGGACGGCATGGGTCTGGCAAACGGGCTGTCTGATATTCCCGGCTTGGTCTCAAAAATTTCATTCAGCCGTTTCATTGCGGCTGAACCGCGTTGAAAAATATTCAGAACCCATCCCAGCGCAATCATCGGCCAAATCAGCAGAGCCAGATAAAAATTGAATGCAGTGAATTCACCCAAGGTCATGGTTCCATCCATAACCAGAGCACCGCCATACCACAAAAGAACGGTAACACTAAGACCAATGGTCAGGATTACACTGGACATCATCAAGCCCCGAACCCGAACCATCGCCATATTAAGTTCAATGTATTCCCTGTTCAATCCGCGAAAGCGATCTATTTCAAAGGCTTCGCGCACAAAAGCTTTGATAACACGGATTCCTGAGAAATTCTCCTGCGCTCGGGAGCTAATATCCGCCAGCTTCTCTTGAACCCTCTTGGAACGGGTGTGAATCAGCTTTGAAAGCTGGTTGATCGCAATGGACAGTACGATCAGAGGAACAAACGACAAGAGGGTCAGCTTTGGACTGATTTGAATCATAAGAGGCAGAACATAAGCAAATGAGACGACCATATTGGCCGTATACATGATTCCGGGACCCAATACATCGCGCACGTTGGACAGGTCGTTGGTCATTCGACTCATCAAGTCGCCCGTCTGTGCATAATTGAAGAAATTCACATCGAGACGCTGGAGGTGACTGAAAAGATCCCCCCGTAAGTCGTATTCAATTCGCCTGGAGCTTACAATCAGCGTTCGTCTCATGGCGTACAAAAAAATCCCGTTGGCAATTTCCATAAAAAGAAACAGGCCTATCGAAATGCCCAGCAACCCAATCCCTGACCACGCTTCCAAGGTTCTGAGGAGCGGACCCAGATCGAAAGGAATCGACAGGGACGCCGGCTGAAGGGAGTCGATCGCGATCTTTATGAATTGGGGAGATGCAGATTGAAAAAAATTCTTCAGAACTACAAATACCAAACCAATCAGGAAAAACCATTGATAACGCCTGATGTAGGGCAGAAGTCTTTTCATGTTTTGTTATACAGTTGGTGACGAATAAGGTACTCTTCGACATGCTCCGGCACCAGATATCGAATACTCAGGCCATCTTGTATTCGATCTCGCACCCACGTCGAGGACACATCAATAATCGGATGATCAATCAAATGGGCCTTCTCCAAGAAACGTTTTTCCGCCTGAGCAGGATCATATTCCAGACGGCGATAAACGATTAATTCTGCCCTCTGTACGAGTTCCTCCGGCTGCTTCCACGTGGGCAACGCCAGCAGGGAGTCCGATCCGATAATCAGATAAAATGAACAGTCCGGACGATGAGATTGGATCCATCGAAGCGTTTGAATCGTATAAGAAAGATCGGAGAAGCGTTGCTCCACATCGCTGACCGCAAACGACTTCGACCCTGCCACTGCAAGCGACGTCATCGCAAGCCGATGTTCAAAAGCGATCAGACTTCTATCTGTTTTGTGGGGTGGACGCGCGGAAGGTATGAATAGGACCTCATCCAGCTGGCAGTGTTCCAATGCCATCTGTGCGATCAGTAGATGACCGGTATGAATGGGATCAAAAGTCCCCCCAAACAACCCCAAGCGTTTCGTCATGAGTCAACTTTGAGTTTCGCTGTCAGAGGTTGCTTTTTTCTTGAGTTCCTTTTCCTCTTTGGCCCTGATCTTTGCTTCTTTTTCTTTGATCTTCTTCAACAACTCCTGTGAATCCTTGACCAATTCTGTCTCCGCAGGGTAGTCGGTCACAAATTTGTTCAAAATGAGCGTTGCTTTCTGGTACTCTTCAAGCTTGTAATAGCAGTAACCTTTCCAATACTTGGACTCGCGGGCATATCGTGTGTTGTAATAATCCGTAATAACCTGGTCATAGTAGACGATGGCGGCATCGTATTCGCTTATTTTTCGATAAATCTGCGCACTTTCAAAATGCTTGCGAGCCAGCTTGTCGTTGATCGTGGACAAAATCTTGTCGACCTCGGGCCGATGCTCACTCGTCGGGTACAGGTCCAGGAAATTCTGAATGGCCCTCAACGCTTCATACGTATACTTCTGGTCCAACGGGAAGGCCGGCGACAACTTATCGTAGCTGATGACCAGTTGGTAGACGGCTTTCTCCACAAACTCGCTGCGCGGATAGCTTGCCACCAATCGATCGAACTCAGACGAGGCTGAAATATAATCCTTCTGTTTGAAATAACTGTCCGCCAAATAGTATTGCGCATCATCTGCAACGTCCGAACCGCTGAACTTGTAGGTGATCACGGAAAATTCATCCTGCGCTTTGACATAGTCTTTCTTGGTGTAGAACTTCATTGCATATTCGAAATGTTCCCGTGACGTCATATTGGCCGTCGGATTCTTCTTGCTGCACGCCGTTTGGGTCAGACACACGATGGCGGTCCACAGCAGGATTTTTTTTGCTAACATATTGCCCTTTCTAAAATGACATAACTTCATAGTGCCCCCCCGGGCCAAGCACCAACATGGTTTCCTCGTCCAGGCCCGTCCAGCCGTCCCGCTCATCCAGCGGTTCCGACGTTATCAACGTGCCGCCCGAGAAATTGGGATAATATCCCAAGGTATGAATAACCCGCGTCGCAATCAAAAACTGTTTTGTCAAAAACATGAAGTTCAACTTGGGAGGCTTGTCCGATTTGGCCAAATCCCCCAATCGCCGTGCATCATCAACCGTTTTACGAACCGCATGCCGAAAAACCTGACGGTCCTTGGTGGTCCAGTCTCCAAGAGTTCGGACATGGGTGGCAAACAGCATCATCAGATACTCGGAGTCCGTTTGACCCTTCAGTTGTTCCTTCAGGTCCGGATGAAGCAACGTATAGGCATGATCTCTCACCTTTTCAAATCCATAAATGGAACCATTGTGAGCAAACAGCAGATCCTGTCCCAACTGAAACGGGTGCGTATTTTCCCTCTTGGCGCGTCCGACGGAAGCCCGCCGGACATGCACGACAACCCGGTCATACCACTCATTTCCAAGCGTCGCAAATTGTCCATTGTCATAAGGCTTCGTCGGCTCCTTGACGATCTTTGGCGTGCCGGCCCAGCTTGCATACCCCCATCCATCTTCATTGGGCTTGCACGCAGTTTGATCGCATCGGCTTTGTCTGATTAGAGCGTTTGGGGCCTGAAGTATTGCGTAGCTCAGATCGACGGGACTTGAGCCCTGAAACCCTACCAGCCGGCACATGTTCAGGCTTCTTTGGTAAGTTCAAAAGTGTGTTTGAGGAAAACCTTGAACTTCTCGGAGTTTGCGATTCGATCATACTCAATCTTGACGATTGTCGAAGGTTTCCGATCCGTTTCAAGTTGATAGCGCAACCTTTTGATTTGATCGAAGTAGCGGTTTTGCAGAGTATCAATGTACGGTGCATATTGATCGGTATGTTTGGTATCCGACTTCAATTTTTCAACGAGTCCCAGGATCACGGCCAGCGTCTTATCCATGGACGACATTACCTCTGCCTTGATCGTTTCCAACGCCGTGCGGTAAACGACCCAGTCTTTGACGGTACTTTCCTTCGCAAATTCAATCGCCTGGGCGGTATAGGTTTGGAACCGTTCATCGCCCATCAGAGACATGAATTCGGATTTAACCTGAGGCGCGGATTTCTTACCGGCCTCGACGCTATCCTTGTTATCCGTGATCGCAAAAAAATCGTCATCTCTCAGTTTCGATATGACTTCTTCATGGGACTTGTCCTTATCCCCTTCAAGGCCCGCCAATAGCTTGTTAAAGAATCGAAAATATTCCTCTATCAAGGGCATGACTTCCCGCTTGGCACGGATTTGAGTGTTTTCGAAATGGCGCCAGCCGATCGCATCCTGTATGAGCGCCAGAACCAAATTCAATGCACGCTGCGTGTGACGGGGATACTCCGGTTTGTCGAAACGTCTGGTAACCAGATACGTCGCATAGTTCTTCACATCAAGGAGCGTTTCCTCGAAATTTCCGTCTTCCTCCGCCTTCGAGAGTACCGATTCTGGAATAATATTTTTCTCTACGGCCTCCTTTTCGATAAGCCGTATCGACTCGGTTTTGAATAGTGCCTTGAATTTCGTTTCAACATATTTTGCATTGAAATTATCTCCGTCGCCCTGCCCTTTCGTGATTATACCCTCTTTGACATAAGCTGCTATAGCCAACCCGAGCTCAACGTCATTGATCAGATCGAGAATCTTGAAAACTCCCTTTTGATCAAGAGACAGGCCGTTCTTGTCTATAAGCGCTTCCACGTGATTCATGGCAAGAAAGGCCCGCTCGGCGCGATTAAAGAAGCTGAGACGTTTACGCAGCTCATTGAAATCGGACACTTTTCTGTTCAACTCAAATTCGTCGACAGTCCGATCGCCCAGCTTGGTTACATCCACACTCAAATAGTCATGGCTCAGGTTAAGGACGGAAGGATCGATATGAAATTTGCTCATCAACCTCGCCGACAGATAACGACTTGACAGTGCCGCCTTCTTTAACTCCGCGTCTTCTTCCTTAAGTACTGCTTTGTCTATACACGGAAGTTCATATTTGAAATATTCTACCACTTCGGCTGTTTTTTTGACATCCAATTCACCGATCAACTCAACAAATTCGTACACCTCCCTGATCTGAAATCCTTTGATCTTGAAGATCATCGAAGTCAAATACTGTGTCTCCCTGGCTATTTCCGTCAGTTTCTGGGCCTCATGGAGAGACTCGTCCGGATTGTCAAGTCGTCGGGCAAAAGAAATGGCAGCAATGGTCTGGTCGGCAATATTATCCGCACTGAGCGCCTTTCGGATTTCGTTCTTGATGCTCTCATCGAGTGGGCTGTAGTTGTCCTGTGCCAGTTTTTCATCATACTGCTGCAGCGCGACATCGACTTCCAACTCATTCAACAGCTGCAACCATTCCAGCTTTTCTGTTTTAGATCCCAGTTCAATATCCAGATCACCGGAAAGCGTGGATTCAATGATGCTGTCAAGGATTCTGAACTGGCGTTTGATGTTGTTCGACTGACCAAGCCGGTTGATTAGAATACCTTCAAGCGTGTCGTTCGGATAATTGTACTCTGCAAGTCGCATTTGAAGCTTGCTCAACAAATACGTATTGATCATATCTTTCATGGTGATCGACTCGCTCTTGCGCATCGTCTCGTCACGCTTCATGGCCTCGGCAAGCAGATTTACGATAAAAACACTCTTGATCTGTTGATCCTGGTTTAAATCCACCTGATCAATAATTTTGATCAGATGCGTCAGTGTTTCCGTATCCCTAATCTTCTTTTCAAAAAGTTCTTTGAGTTCCTGGCTATCCGTGGTTTCAAAACCATCGTCTTTGGAAGCAGCTTTTTCCAAAACGATGTTGATCACCGCATTCTCCACCGAGTTATTGTACAATTCGTTCAACTTGCCCTCAAAAATCGGGACGGCAAAGTTGGAGGACTTGTTTACCAGAATGCTGAGCAGCATGTTGATCAGTGGTTCCGGGACTCCCTTTTGACCGAGCATAACTTCCATTTTAGTCAAGGCGGCAATATCTTCAAGCTTACTGACCAGTAAGGTCTTGCCGGATTTCTGCTTCTTGTCGATTTCCTCCTCGATTTTTTGAGTAACAACGAGGAGTTCCGATTCTGAGAAGTTGCAGATTTTCGACCTGAACTGGGCAATATGCTCAGGAGACAGCTTGCCGGGAAACTCCGGTGCTTGCACCATCGTCATCAGCCGCTCCAATGCCGCCAGTTGGTCTTTGTCTTGCTTTGTTTCTGCCATAAGCCCTTGAAAATTTGAAAAATGTAACACAATAGCCCGAATCGATCAAGGACTTTGTCCTGTGCAAACAGCCTCTTTCGATTTACTGAGGCGCCAAATCGCTTGACATTCGCCTCTGTTTTGAATAGTTTTTTCGCCACTCATGCACAAACCTCCCATCAAACGAACTTATTAGGATACGGATGGACGACGTCTCGTCTTTTGAAATTACTGTATTTTTTGCGTTAATCATCCTGTCCGGAATCTTTTCAAGCGTCGAAACCGCCATGCACTCCATGAGCAAAGTAGCCTTGCGCAAGATCCTCGATCGCGGCGGCACCAGATCCAAGCTCCTGGAACTTTGGATTTCCAATCAAAACAAGTTCTTAACAACCTTGTATGTTGGGAACAACATACTGAATGTCGGAGCGTCTGTTCTGGCCTCCAGTATGACGGTCGTATACGCTCGTGCGCATGGGTATCGGGAAGCCTACGCGCTTGCTGTCGCTACCGGGGTCATAACCTTCGTTTTGCTCCTGTTGGGAGAAGTCGTGCCCAAAGCCTTGGCAAAGCATAACCCCGATCGTACGTTTCTGATACTGGCTGCCCCGATCAATATTGCGCTTACCTTGTTACGGCCGTTCAGCGCGTTTTTTGAGTGGATTTCGAAAATCGTGGTGGCAGCCATCGGCGGGGAGGCTCAGATACGATCGTTGGGAGTCACCGAAGAGGAAATCAAAGCCATTATTGAAGCCGGCGAAATGGACGGCGCCATCGAGGAAGATGAAAAGACCATGATTCACAGTGTGATTGAGTTTGGCGACACGGTCGTCAAAGAAATCATGGTACCTCGTGTGGATATGGTATGTGTGGACGCCAACACATCCATGGATGAGATTCTCGATACCATGGCCGCCGAAAAACTGTCGCGGCTCCCTGTCTATGACCAGAGTATCGATACAATTATCGGAACCATCCACATCAAGAACATCATGAACTTCTGGCGGAAATCCATCCAGGATATGTCTGCCATTGAATTTATTTCATTGCCCTACTTTGTCCCGGAAACCAAGAAAGTGGCTGAATTGCTTCAAGAGTTCCGAACCAACCGGATTCAGATGGCCATCGTAGTGGATGAATACGGCGGAACGTCGGGCCTGGTAACCATGGAGGATCTGATTGAGGAAATTGTCGGTGATATTGAAGATGAATATGACGTAAGACAGCAGCACATAAAGCCCCACGAGGACGGTACGTATCTGATCGACTCAAAGACAGAAATCTCGGAATTGAGCGACGCCTTGGGCATTACCCTGCCATCCGAGAACTTCAATACGGTGGGCGGATTCATACTCTGGATCCTGAAACGGATGCCCAAGAAGAACGAAGTGGTTACATACGAAAACCTGCACTTTACGATCACCGATGCTGATCGTAAGAGGATCTATAAATTAATCCTCCGAATCAGCGATCCGGCACCGTCCGAGACTGAATAAATCATTGTATAAAAGACTCTTCCGCATTAGATTGCTGCCATTCAAAAAAATCCCACGGCAAACGAACACATGCATCAATCAAAGAAGATTTCTGTAGACCAACTCCAGGAACCCGCAGTCACCAATGAGCTGGTAAAAAATCATGGATTGACTGAGGAGGAGTACTCGGAGATTCAGAAAATTCTCGGGCGAATACCGACATTTACTGAGCTCGGCATTTTCAGCGTGATGTGGAGCGAACACTGCAGCTACAAAAATTCTATAGCCGTCCTGAAAACGTTACCCAAAGCTGGAAAAAATGTCATGAAGGGTGCCGGTGAGGAAAACGCAGGTCTCGTGGATATTGGAAATGGTCTCGCGGTGGCGTTTAAGATCGAAAGCCATAACCACCCTTCTGCAGTGGAACCTTACCAGGGAGCAGCCACGGGAGTCGGCGGCATCCTTCGCGATATTTTCACCATGGGGGCAAGACCCATAGCCGCTCTCAATTCGCTGCGATTCGGTCTTCTGGACAACGCTCGAGTCAAATACTTGTTTGCCAATGTTGTGAAAGGAATTGGCGACTACGGAAATTGCTTCGGTGTACCAACCGTTGCCGGCGAAGTGTATTTCGAATCGTGCTATACCGATAATCCGCTGGTCAACGCGATGGCCGTAGGCGTGGTGGATCACCGGCATACGGCAAGTGCGGTTGCATCCGGAGCGGGCAACCCCGTCATGATTGTAGGATCCTCAACGGGTCGGGATGGCATTCACGGCGCGACCTTCGCCAGTGAGGAAATCTCAGAAGCCTCGGAGTCCAAACGGCCGAATGTTCAGGTCGGCGACCCGTTTACGGAAAA
>JAGQUY010000343.1 GCA_020438245.1 Bacteroidota bacterium | reverse complement strand
AGTTCTGAAGGATGCATGCTCTTTAACTCGTCGAGCCCGTACCCGCTGATACGGGATACGGAGGAATTGGCGTCCACAACTCTCGACTCTTGCAGAACAAGGACTCCCTCTGCGGTGAGTTCTGTCAATGCACGAAATCGTTGTTCGCTGTGGATCAGAGCCCCGGTGGTACGAACCCTCTGGTCAATTTCAGTTCGCAGTCGTTCATTGACTTTCTCCAGCTCTCGGGTTCGTTCCTGAACGCGGGTCTCAAGCATCGATGTAGCTTCTTGAAATTGATGAAGTGTCCTGATCATATCCAATTGGTTGAAGCGAAGCCGTATCACCGACAGAAGCAGTAATACACCAAGATAAACAAGGTTAGTCCAAGAGGAAAAAATAGCCTGGCCCATCAGAACAAAAAACGAAACCCAAAAAAAGAAAAAGGCAAAGATCTGTGACAGAGGTCTGTATCGCGCCTGTTGATTCGCTTCCGGCTGTTCCGATTTGGACGACTTGGTTATTTGCAACCAACCGGCAAGACCCATGAGAAGAAAGCTCGTGTTGAAGCCGATCGTGTTGAGTGCATAGAAAACACCCCGGTTGAGAATCGCCTGTGACGCGTACAGGAAGTCGCTGATGATCAGTACAATGACGGCCGGGACCAACATTCTGATCGACATGCGACCAGAATAGCGGGGATCAAAAATCACTGCAAGCAGTGCCCATAGCAGAAAAATATCTCCCATCCCATAGGCCAAGACCCAAAAATTCTCTTTCGAAGCACCTGCGTAGACAGACTGAAGGATAGCAAGGCTGGCCACACTGATAATCGTAATATCGAGCATCAAGCGGCTTTTTTGCGGAACAGACAGCGACGGTTTGCCGAAACTGCGCAGTCCTTTGAAAAACGAAATATAGAATATGAGGTAGCCGACAATGACGGATGGATCAAGATAAATGGCAAAGCCGGAGAGTCCCATGATCTCAACCGCGGAAAAAACAATCATGGCCAAGCCAAACCAAGACCACGGTTTGCCGGCTGCAGGCTCAATACGACTCGACCGCCACGCAGCCAAAGTAAATACGGCAGCGACCGAAAGTTCAAGAACAAAAGGAATGAAGGAAGCCCAGTCGCCTAGTGGTCGGATGAGCAAATGGGTTATTGACAAACCTGCCAATAAAACATAGGTAACCACCCAAATGACCAGACCGTGCTTTGTATACTTGATTTTCATGGGTTTTCAGTTGAACCATGAAATTGCCCAATATTCACAACACAAGCAAGCACTGTCATTACTTGGGGGAGCGGACTTGCTTTCGCGAGGCCTTTTTTTGTATAGTTAAGAAAGGTAACACTACATTCCACGTAACGGAGGGCTTTATGAAAAAAGCGGTTTTTTTTATGGTCCTTTTTTGTGTGTCGTTCCCGTCGTGCGATCAGACGGCAAATGACGAAGGAATTATCGGCGATATCACGAGAGCACTGATCGTTTCCAATTATCCGGAAGCAAACATCTGGATGGACACCACTTGGGCAGCGCTGATGCCTGGAATCGAGTTTGATACGTGGACATGGCCTGATAGTGTACCAACCCGCAAGCAATTAGACGCGTACGATGTAGTTTTATTGTACGAAGATGGAACAGACAGTTACCCGGACTCACTCGGAAATGTAATGTACGATTATGTCATGAACGGCGGAAATCTTGTCTTGGCCACATTCTACTGGCAGGATCGATCAACGGATGGAAGTAC
>JAGQUY010000342.1 GCA_020438245.1 Bacteroidota bacterium | reverse complement strand
CTTCATGGCTTCCTTACGTCCTCCATCCCCGAAATGCGTCACCAGGATGTGACTCATCTGCCAGCCGTGTCGCATCTCCTCCGCATTGATTCGCATTAAGGCGTACAAATCATAATCACTGGGAGCGCAATCGTTCAAATATCTTTGTTGCTCCACCGACGCAAATTCCGTGTCTCCCTGGTACACGATCAACTGCTGCAGAGCGTCCCGCATTCCCTGATTGGGTATCTTGATTACCCTCTCCCACTTCCGATCGCCTGCAAAGTCACCAAATTCGATCTCGGAATGGCGGCACATTTCGTATTTCGGTTCAAAAACATAATTCGGTAAGAAACGCTTGAATGTCTTGTCGTCATAACCGATGTCCTTCCTCCACTCGCGGAAAAGGTCGATCCAGTCGTCAAACGTTGAAATCTGGGCTCTTAACATGATTACCCCTTTCTAGATATGAATAGTATTAGGTTGTGCAAAAATGGGCTGTGAATCCTCTCAGAAAAAGATCGACCATTTCATTGGCGATCTTCTGAATGTGCGCAGATCCGTTTCGCCTATCCGGATCATACCAAGTGTACGTCCAGTTCATCATCCCGAAGAGGGAAAGCGCGGCAATTTTTATCTCCCGGGTAGTCCGTTTCGGTACCCGCGCGCGTTCGTTGCGCAGAACGTCCATGAGCAACTGCTCGACCAATCTGATATACTTTTTCTTTTTTTCCGTAATAATCTCATAGTACG
This sequence comes from Bacteroidota bacterium, assembly GCA_020438245.1. Lineage (GTDB taxonomy): Bacteria > CLD3 > CLD3 > SB21 > SB21 > JAGQUY01. The sequence goes on along the minus strand of JAGQUY010000342.1, from coordinate 4,569 downwards.
AACCGGACAACGATTCTGACTCGTGGGCCAGAACCTTCATGGCATCCAGGTGGGAAACGAAGTACTGCATGTGATTAACAACGAGGATGCGAAGCTTCTCGTGGGGCCTGTGTTCCATTGAGAATTTCTTGTCCAAACTTGACATCACGGAATCAAATGAATTTTGGGATATTAAAAAAAGCAAATCCTCCTTGGTCTCAAAATAGTAGTACAACCCCGCCAGACTGGTACCCAGTTCGGAAGCGAGGTCGCGAATCGACGTGTTGTGATATCCTTTTTTCGCAAACAGATGCGCCGCAGACTCCAGTATGTCATGGAGTCGCACATTGTACTTTTCGGTAGAGTCGCCGCGAGCCGGTGTCCCGCTCCGTTTCGATGTCGATTCAGTGGTAATCAATAATCCAGTCTTTTGTTCGCCAGTTTTTTATTCGAACGAACGTTCGAATTTAGCAAGTCCCGCCTGCAAAGGCAAGAAGAATATACCGGATCCCTCTTCGCCGGGCATAAAGCCTTGAAACTGGGTGTTATTTTGGCTACGTTGCTAAAATTTTTGAACTGATTACCTGTGAATCCACGTCTCAAGAAGCGACTCAGTCAAAACTTTCTCAGAGATCCCAATATTGCACGTCGGATTGTCGCCGAAGCCGCTATCACACCGTCCGACAACGTGCTCGAAATAGGATGCGGCGATGGAGCATTGACCTCATGGATCGTCAAAACGGGGTGTTCATATACGGGAATTGAGGTTGACCCGGAATGGTTCAATCGATTGACTGAGCTGGTTGGAGATCACCCTAATGTTGAGTTATTGAACATCGATTTTATGAAATGGCAAGCACCGGGCACAAATCGTCAGCTGAAGGTAGTGGGAAATCTTCCCTATCATATTTCATCGCAAATCCTGTTCCGACTTATGGATCTTCATTACTGCGTTCGCTCCGCAACGCTTATGTTGCAAAAGGAAGTAGTTGAGCGTATCGTATCACCGCCCGGATCCAAGGCGTACGGTATCCTCAGTGTCTTTTGCCAATATTACGCAGATTGCAAGCGCCTGTTTGACGTGAGCCCGTCCGCATTTGTCCCCCGACCGACGGTCCACTCCTCCATTCTTCAACTGGAATTCCATTCGAAGTTGAAAGCGGTCGGTAGTGAGCTTCTTTTTAAAAAGCTGGTCAAACAAAGCTTCAATCAACGTCGCAAGATGCTCAGAAACAGTATTGCCGGTTTGGTGGGCAAGCGATCCGTAACGATCAATCTGGATTTGCGCCCGGAACATCTGAGCGTAGATGACTTCGTTCAACTGAGCCAGGAACTTGAGGCTGAGCAATGAGAGAAAAATCCCAAATCGACATCGATAAAGAGTTTATCAGTGATATCAAGGATCTTGTCGATTCCAAAGCCGAGTATCTCCTTCGTAATATCCTCAGCGATCTGCACCCGGCCGATATCAGTGAAATTCTCGATCATCTGGATGAACAGGAGCGAAATTTCGTATTCGAAATCATAGATACCGAAAAAGCTTCCGATGTAATATTGGAGCTCGACACCGCCTCCCGCGAAGATATTCTCGAACACCTCGATGAAGTGCAGATTTCTGAAATCATTGACGAAATGCAATCCGACGACGCAGCCAACATCGTCCAGGAACTGGACGATGAGACGGCTACCCGGGTTCTGGAGAAGCTTGATTTTGAGGAATCCCAGGAAGTCCGTGAGCTTCTCAAGTATGAGGAAGACACGGCCGGCGGAATCATGCAGTTGGAATTTGTTGACGTATATGAGACGGAATCGGTTCGACAAGCCATTGATGAAGTTCGTGAAAAGTCAAAGGACGTCCAAAAAATTTATGATATTTTCGTCGTCAATCGGGAAGGCATCCTTGTGGGTGTTGTCTCCACGGAGCAACTTCTGATGGTTGGGCCGGATGAAGTGATCTCCGATATTATGAATACCGATGTCATCTCAGCTCGAACCAATGAAGACCAGGAGGAAGTGGCAAACCGTTTCAAAAAATATGACTTGGTGACTCTTCCCGTTGTTACGCCGGCCGGAAAATTGGTCGGCCGCGTGACGATCGACGATATCGTTGACGTGATCGAACAAGAAGCATCTGAAGACGTTTCAAAGATGGCGGGCTCCGTGGATGAAGATGTTACCGAAACATCCACGCTGCGCATCTCCAGGTCCCGTCTACCCTGGTTGATGACTGCTTTGGTGGGAGAACTCGTGGCCGCGTTTGTGCTCAGTCGATTTGAGACATCGCTAAACGCCGTACTCGCGTTGGCCTTTTTTCTGCCGATCATCATGGCGATGGCCGGTAATGTTGCCATCCAATGCTCGTCAATTGTCATCCGCGGACTGGCGACCGGTGAAATTCGTCTGCTTGACGTACAGCGGCAGGTCTTCAAGGAATTGCGTGTTGCCATGGTTAATGGCGTTGTCCTTGGGGTCATTCTGTCAGGAATCGTCTCTTTTTGGATTGGTAATCTGGAAGTGGCGCTCGTCGTTAGTGTTGCGCTGGTCTGCGTGATTTTCTTTGCAGCGTTGAATGGGACGTTGTTCCCCTTGATCCTAAAAAGACTTCGTGTCGACCCCGCTTTGGCAGCCGGTCCTTTTGTCACGATGACCAACGATACCCTGGGCATCCTTATCTACCTTGGTATTGCAACCCTATTTCTGGTAAGACCTTGAAATGCCGGTCCTTACCAGCTCCGTAGACTCCTATTTGAAAAAGCTGCCCTCTAACCGACATCCGGTCCTTCGGCGCATGGAGATATTGGCACGTCGCTTGACGTTTCCTATCGTCGGACCGCAGGTCGGTTCCTTGCTTGCGATTCTCGTGCGCCTCACGCATCCCAAGACGATCATAGAACTCGGTTCCGGATTCGGCTATAGTGCGCTCTGGATGGCATTGGCGGCGAAATCAACCAAGGTAATTGGATCCGAACTGAACCCATACAATTTGGCACGAGCCAAACGGTTCTTTTCCCAGGCCGGATGCCAACGGCGTGTGGACCTGAAAGCCGTCGACGCTCTTCAATTGCTCGACCGGCAACCTGATCGATCTGTTTCGTTTATTTTTAATGATGTGGACAAGACCCAATATCCTATGGTGTTGAAACTGGCGAGCAAAAAATTGAAGATCGGTGGCTTGCTTGTAACGGACAATGTCCTCTGGAGCGGTAAAGTCGCACGGCCATCGAAAGATCCCGACACTCGCGCAATCCGGGCCTATAATCGCGGCATTACAAACTCGCCCGACTGGCTAACTTCAATAGTTCCCGTTCGTGACGGAGTGTCCATTTCCCTAAGGATCAGATAATCCGCTCCAGGACAACCGTGGCCGTTGCGTAGTGTTCGGAATGGGAAACACTCAGATGTACTCTTTGTCCTGCGACGACTTCTCGGAGGGCATTGTAGACTTCAATGATTGGCACGCCCTCCTTGGAAAGTACCACGGAAACATCGGTCCATGTGTTAGAATGGTATTTTCCCAGGTGAGCCGCTTTTACAAAAGCCTCCTTGACTGCAAATCGAACGGCAAGTGACGGGATCGGGTCTTTCTTTTGCATACAATAGTCAAGCTCGTTGACCGTAAATATACGCTCCAAAAAACGATCTCCGTATTTGAGATAACTCTGTCTAATCCGCTTTATTTCGACAATGTCAGTCCCCACACCGGTAATCATCGATCGAGCCCGTAGTCTTTCAGTTTCTTATAGAAGGCCGGGCGACTGATCCCAAGCTTCCGTGCAGCCTCAGCCCGATTTCCGGCAGACTCTCGCAACATGTGGCGAATTAATGACCTCTCGATAATCTTCGTTGCGCGGTCTACGACCTCCCGAATCGACTTCTTCTTGCGTATGTGATTCTGCATCCAGCTGAGTTGATCCGGTGAAAGCACAAATTTCCGGGGTTTGGATGTCGGTGCCTCTGTGGAAGACGGCGAAACGGAGCTTCTTTCTTCGTTCGTTTCCGGCGCCACAGCGGAAGACCGCGGGTCTTGCCCCTGGTCAAGTTTTGATTTCAGCGACCTGTTCTCGTTTTGAATGAAGCTGAAGTTGATCGCCTTGCTGATGGAAAGGAGTACTTCATCTCGTTGAAAAGGTTTCGTGACAAAATCGAATGCTCCCAGCTTGATCGACTCTACGGCATCGTCAATCGTGCCTACTCCTGTCAAAATAATAAATGGGAGTTCAGGCCTGCAGGCGAGGGATCGTCTCAAAAACTCCAGGCCATCCATGCCTGACATAGCCAAGTCAGAAATAATGACGTCGGCTTTGGCAATCTCTGCCGCCTCGAGGGCTTCCTCCGCCGATTCGTAGGTGTACACATTCACTTCAGAGATCGGGGGTGACAACGGATCGCTACCACGGATTTTTTGAAACTCCTCTACCGTCAAGATTCGCTTGAACAAATTCAAAATGTTCTTTTCATCATCAACAACAAATACAATGGCATTCATGCAACTACCTCTACCCTGCCCGGCAGCCGAATCACTACCCGGGTTCCCGCACCAATCTGACTCTCAATGCGTATGGTGCCACCATGCTCTGAGATAATAGATTT
>JAGQUY010000341.1 GCA_020438245.1 Bacteroidota bacterium | reverse complement strand
GTTTCTCGTCGTTCATGACCGGAGGGGCGTTTGGGATGACCACTACTTCCGCCTGCGCACCGTGGTTCGCCGCAAAGAGTCCGACCCGATCCCGTAACATTGCCGACATTTTTTTTCGTGAATCATGAGAAAAAGTCCGGAATGTACCTTTGAGCAAACAGGTGTCCGGAATCACATTATGATTGGTTCCTGAAGTTATCTGACCGAAGGACAGCACAACTCGTTCACCTGAAAATTCCTTTTCGGGAAGTTGATACAGATCCTGCAACAGCATGGAAGAAAGTCGTATCGGATCAACCGTTTGTTCCGGATACGCGCCATGACCGCCACGTCCCTTAAGCATAATCTCGATAAAGTCAATCGATGCCATCATGGCCCCGTTCCGAACACCAAAACGACCCAGATCAATTCCCGGATCAACATGCACTCCAAACAATGCCAGAAGTCCGTCTGCAACTCCGGCATCGATCAGCTTAACGGCACCTCCTTCGGTAGCCTCCTCAGCCGGTTGGAATAGAAATCGGACATTGACTGGAAGCTCCCTCTCCATTTTCTTCAGAATCAGCGCCAAACCCGCGACAATAGTGGTGTGCACATCATGACCGCATGCGTGCATTACACCGGCGTTGGTACTTGAAAAAGCAAGACCCGTATCTTCCGTCACCGGGAGCGCATCCATATCCCCTCGAAAGCCGATCGTGTACTTGCTCTTCGAGGTCGTCTGGCAAACAAGACCAAAGCCGCCAACGTTTGTCTGTACTTCATATCCGGCCTGCCGAAGCAACGTTGCGATGTGCCCCGAAGTCTGTTTTTCCTGATGGCTCAATTCAGGGTGCGCATGCAACCTTCTGCGCAAGGATATTAATTCCTGCTCAAGCTTTACCGTCAGCTTTCGAATTTGTTCCAATACTGAAATTTCAGTTTGCAAGTTTGACATGGAATATTGAAATTATTGGAGGTTTCTTGTTATTCTTCACCAACAAAGTCAGCTGTTATGGAAATAAAAGGAAAAGAAAAGTCCGTTATTATGGCCCGCGAAATCAAAGAGGCCATGGAAACATTGGACGTTGCTCTTGATGACCACGCGGATGAACGTGAAGTCATTGAAGCAAAGAACATTGTCGCCAACGTGCTGAGAAGTTACAAGACCTTCCTGGATGGACTCTCCCCTTCCGAACAGGACGAGGCACAAAAGCTGTTCCACAAGAAAATTGACGCGATGGCCATTAAAGCAAAAAAGCTGGCGGAACAAAGCACCGTTCATTGAAGTCCGAACATTTGTCTTAGCCCCTCCTCAGCACTTTGTAGGCGCGTCTTTATTACCTCCTTGGTTCTTGAAATATCCAACGAAACATCCGCCGGTCTTCGACCGATGGATACGTGATCGGCCTGCTTGGCCGACCGGATGTTGCTTTGCGGAAGATTTAGGAGCCTGGCCAGGTTCAAACCAAAGGTATATCGACTCATCCTGTCGGGACCACCCAGATGCACTATTCCCTGGTAATCACCTGTCGCCAATTCCAACAACGCTTCGGCTATGTTCGCGACGCTGGCAAAGCTGCGATATTCATCATCAAACAGATCGATTGGCGGGCCATTCCGTATCCTGTTGTACATTGTGTCAAAAAAATTCAATCGTTGATTCAGGTTCAAACCATACAACAAGCTCAATCTGGCGATGACATACCTTGCCCCGGTCAAATTCTCAAGAATTTCATTTTCGGCCTCGAACTTTGAATCTCCGTAAAAATTGATGGGACTGGGAACATCGGTTATTTCATACCGACCTTTTGTGCCGTCAAACACGAGATCAGTGGATGTAAAAACTACGCTTGCGCCATTGATGTTGGCATAGTTGATAACTTCCGTCGTCGCCTTGACATTCACTTGCCATGCGTCCAGCTTCTTTCGTTCACATTCAACGATGGAGGACATCGCCATTGTATGGATGATACAAGTCGGCTTCACCCTCGTCAGGGTTGGATGTATGTAATTTCTGGCATCCATATAGTGCCACGAAATTTTATGAAAATTGGGATTCAACGTATGATACGTTGCATCCCAATTTTCATAAAATTTCGTGGCACTATATGGATG
>JAGQUY010000340.1 GCA_020438245.1 Bacteroidota bacterium | reverse complement strand
GCTTCATCTTGGGATTCCAACGACGGGTCAGATGTCCGAAATGGACACCCGCCGAAAGCAGTTCTTCGAGCTTTTGTTGGGGATCGAAATAGGTCTTGTCGGTTGACATAAATACTCCTTAACGGGTTAAACGACCACTCTTGTCATTTCCGTCCGGAATCCCGAAGATCGGAACACCCCCGGACAGATCCAAAAGTGTGATTGATTTATAAAAACACTCTTAACGTTTCGAGAACTGGAACCGCTTGCGGGCCTTGGCCAGACCGTACTTGCGACGTTCCTTCATGCGCGGATCGCGCGTCATAATACCATGTGGCTTCAAGACTCTGCGCAGTTCTTCATCGATCTTGACGAGGGCGCGTGCAATCCCAAGACGGATAGCTCCGGCCTGACCGGCCTGGCCTCCGCCGCGGACGTTGGCGGAAATGTCATACTTCGCCATCAGGTCGGACACTTTCAGCGGCTCGGTAATCTGAAAGCGGTGAGCGGCACGAGGAAAATAATCCTCGATGGGCTTCTTGTTCACCATAATCTTGCCGGAACCTGCCGACATGCGCACTCGGGCGCTGCTGGTTTTCCTTCGACCGACGGCTACAAAGGTCGTGCTCATGAATACTCCTTATAACTTACTTTAAAGGTTCCGGGTTGTGATTGGCATGCGGATGTTTATCGCCGGCGTAAATCTTCAGCTTCTTGATCATCTGCCGACCCAACTTCGTCTTCGGAAGCATACCGTGGATCGCATGATACAACACACGTTCCGGCTTGGTACGTATCAGCATTTCAAAACTGACAGCGCGCTGACCGCCCGGATACATCGTATTGCGAATGTACTCCTTGGTTTTGGTCTTTTTTCCGGTCACACGGATCTTCTCCGCATTTACGATGACTACAAAGTCGCCGCAATCCACATGGGGCGCAAAATACGCTTTGTTCTTGCCGCTAAGGATGGTAGCCACGCGCGTCGCAAAACGACCAAGAGTTTGATCGGCCGCGTCGGCAACGAACCATTTCCGGTCGATTTCACCGGTCTTGGGCATCTGCGTTTTAAACGAAACTTTCATTCTATAACTCCCAATTTTCAAATCACTTACAAGATCGAATCTATAATCGATAACACACGGGTCAAATTTTGGGCAGCCAATATAACAAAGCAGGTATGTCAATGCAAGTTATTTCTGGGTTTAAGACTTTATTTGTCCGAAGCCAATCTTGTTGGCCTTGCAGATGGTTACCCCCCGAGGTTTCCCTTCGTAAGCGAGAAGGATGCCCACTCAGCGAAGTTAGCAAGTTCCGGAAATTGGGGCATTCTTGATTGATTGTCCATTCCATTTCTGCAGAACCCCAACGCTTGCGTTTTTGAACCCGATTCCCTACTTTGCGCTCCAATCTTAAGGAGATATCATGCACGAACTTAATTTCGATCAAAAACTGATCGGTGAAGGTCTGACGTTCGACGATGTGCTGATCATGCCGTTGTACTCCGAAGTCCTTCCCACCAAGGTAACGGTCGAAACCCGTATAACCCGAAATATAACGCTGAACATCCCCCTGATCAGCGCCGCGATGGATACGGTGACGGAATCGGAACTGGCCATTGCAATGGCCAGGGAAGGCGGTATCGGCATGATTCACAAGAATTGTTCGATCGAGTACCAGGCTTCTGAAGTTGATCGGGTAAAACGCTCGGAAAGCGGCATGATTATGAAACCGATCACCCTTACGCCCCAACATAAAATTGCCGACGTGCAGGAACTGATGAAGCGGTACAAAATCAGCGGCATCCCTATCACCCAAGCCGACGGCAAGTTGGCCGGGATTCTCACGAACAGGGATCTGCGCTTCGCCACGAACTACGAATCGACCGTCGATTCGGTAATGACCAAGGCCAACCTGGTAACCTGCAAGATTGGAACCACGCTCGAGGAAGCGGAGCAAATCCTTCACAAACATCGCATCGAAAAACTGCTTGTTGTCGATGACAATTATATGCTCATGGGTCTCATTACTTTCAAGGATATCCAGAAAAAGAAAATGTACCCCCGAGCCTGTAAGGACGAGCACGGCAGGTTGCGCGTCGGCGCCGCACTCGGTGTCACCAAAGACACCCTGGAGCGAGCAAAAGCCTTGGTGGATGCAGGCGTCGATATCCTTGCAGTGGATACCGCACACGGGCACAGCCGTGGAGTCATCGAAACGGTGAAATCGGTTCGAAAGGAATTTCCCAAGGTCGATCTCATTGCCGGAAATGTGGCGACCGGAGATGCGGCGGAGGCTCTGATCAAAGCCGGCGCAGACTGCATCAAAGTCGGGATCGGGCCGGGAAGCATCTGCACGACGAGAGTGGTTGCAGGCGTAGGCGTGCCGCAAATTTCGGCGATCCTCGAATGTGCAAAAGTAACCTCGAAGGCCAATGTTCCATTGATTGCCGATGGCGGCATCAAACAAACCGGCGACATCGCCAAGGCCATCGTCAGCGGAGCCGATACGGTCATGATCGGCGGTCTGTTTGCGGGAACGGAAGAGAGTCCCGGAGAATCGGTTTTGTATGAAGGCCGGAAATACAAGGTTTATCGCGGAATGGGTTCGATCTCTGCCATGAAAAGGGGCAGCAGGGACCGATATTTTCAGGAAGACGAAATGGATACCGACAAACTCGTTCCGGAGGGCATCGAAGGCCGCGTTCCCTACAAGGGCAAACTGAGCGACGTCGTGTATCAAATGATAGGCGGTCTTCGGGCTGCAATGGGATACTGCGGTGCAGCGTCCATACCGGATATGAAAACGAAAACACGCCTTATTAAAATGACCGGCGCCGGACTGAAAGAATCGCACCCGCACGATGTACTGGTTACCCAGGAAGCACCGAACTACCGCGTCAACAGTTGATTCGCGGCCGTGAAGCTGTACTGCGCCGATTGGGTTCTGCCCATACGCTCTTCACCCATTCGGAATGGCGCTGTTCTTATTGACGACCTCCACCGCATTGCCGATGTCGGTCCTGCAGAAATACTCATACCCAAATATCCCTCGATAAAACCAAACCTTTTGGAACACGCGATCATCCTGCCCGGTCTCGTGAACGCCCATACGCATCTTGAACTTTCCATGATGAAAAACGTCGTGCCCGCAGGCCTCGATTTTTCGGAGTGGGCTTTTCAAACCATTACCACCCGAATGAATTTTTCAGAGGCAACCGTACTGGCTGACTGTGAAAAGGCTATCCGGTCTATGGTAGAATCGGGTACGGTTGCTGTCGGTGATATTGCCAACCATGCGGCAACCGCTCTGCCGTATCTGAGACGGAGCGGTCTATATGCGACGGTTTTCAACGAGGTTACGGGGTTTGCCAATCACATTGCCAAACAGCGATTTGAAGAGTTTTTTTCGAAGATCGTTTCGTTTGACGATGAGCGGATCCAACAAACGCTTGCACCCCACGCACCCTATTCCGTTTCGAAACCCTTGTTCGAATTGATCGGGAGGCACCTGCATTCTGAAAATTCGCGCACGTCCATCCACCTGGCGGAATCAATCGATGAGGTTGAGTTTTTGAAAACCGGGGTCGGCCCAATGAAATCAATGATCGAACGGATCGGTCGATGGGATGCATCCTGGAGCGCACCGGGTCAAAGTCCGGTTGAGTACGTCCATTCGTTGGGGCTGCTTGGTGACCGGACGATGGTTGTCCACGCAGTACACGTCAATGAAAATGACCTTTCTATACTAGCCGAAACCCGCTCCTTTGTTTGTACCTGCCCCCGAAGTAATGCGCGTATCGATGTCGGCGGAACAGCGCCGGTGAAAAGAATGCTGGAGGCCGGCATTACGGTATGCATCGGCACGGACAGTTTGGCCAGCTGCGACGACCTCGTCTTATGGAATGAGATGAAGGCGCTCCACAGCATTCACCCCTCGATTCCTCCGGAGACTGTTCTGAAAATGGCAACACTGAACGGTGCGCAGGCAATAGGGTTTGGGGAACGTATCGGCAGTATAGAAACCGGAAAAGATGCTGCACTGATCGCAATCCGGTCGATCCAAAAAACGGAAGACCCGTTTGCCTGTTTAGTGAAAGGCTTGGATTTCCTCACCGAAATTACAAAATTATAATGTTTACCTGTTGCCGATGAGTGAATTCATTCCAAACCTGAGATTATTCCTATGAGTAGATTTATCTTTGCAGTTGTCGTTTGCGTCTTTTGCCCGATGCTGGGCCGGGCGCAAAATGATCTTCGATCCTCTGTTTCTCAACTGACTTCCTCGTTTGCGAAAGGGTATATTTCACCGGTAGCTTCCGGCATGGGCACGAGTATGAATACCGGCTGGTTTCATCGCACGCCACCGGCCAAGAAACTTGGCTTTCACTTCGAAATGGGCGTCATTGCCATGGGTTCGACGTTTGGAAGCAAAGACCGGAAATTTACTGCAAACGGCGATCTGCGATTGGACAGCCTGCAGGCCGCGAAGATTACTGGTTTTGTGTACACGAGCAACGAATTCTCCCATCTGACTTTGAGTCAAAAACAAGAGGTTCAGGCAGCTCTGATTGACCAGATCATCGGATCGGCAGTCCGGGTACGAATGAGCGGCCCTACGGCAATTGGCAGTAAGAACGACAGTTTACATATAGCATACACCGGCGCGGTTATTTCCTATACCGACCCGGTGACGAACCAAACCCTTGATGTCGATCTGGCAGCACAAGGAGAGGAGTCCGTCCTCCCTGTCAGAGGCTTGGAATTACCGCTTGTCGGTTGGTTCGCCTGGCAAACGACCATTGGTACACTCGCGGGCACGTACTTCACTTTTCGTTTTTTCCCTCCCAGGAACTCCGGCGCTCTTGGGAAGCTAACCTACTTTGGGTGGGGGCTTCAGCACAACCCGGCTGTGTGGATGGAGAGAAAATGGCCGGTAGATTTGTCCATTTTATTATTCAGCCAAAGACTGAAACAGGGCCGTTTTTTTGAAATGAAGACTACCGCCTTCGGCTTTACTGCAGGCAAACAGGTTGGCTGGCAATGGCTTCATGTGTACCCTTACGCGGGCGTAATGGTTGAATCCTCTACCATTAACGTTCAATACGACTATACAAACAGCACCGGCCAACTTGAAAAAACAGGATTTGATCTCAAAGGGGATAATCGTGCCCGGATTACCATCGGGTCGAGCTTTCGTTTCCTGGTTGCCAATGTCAACCTGGATTACAGTTTGGCGAAATATCCCTCCTACAGCGTCGGATTGACCCTCGCTTTCTGATTCCTCCTCGACGGCCTTTTTAGTTGAATTGACAGCTTCATTGCTTTACTTTTTCTTTCAATTTGAAAAATCGGGAGAACTCATGACGTTGATCAATCCAACCGACTCGATGAATCCGTATGAATCCGTCAATTACTACTTTGACAAAGCCGCGGAGCATTTGGACCTGGAGAACGGCTATCCTCGAATGCTGAAAAACACGTACCGGGAAATCCGGGTGTCTGTCACGGTTCGAAGGGATAATGGCGATCTGGATGATTTTCTCGGATTTCGTGTTCATCATAACGGTGCTCGGGGACCCTACAAAGGCGGAATCCGCTTCCACCCCGAAGTCAACATGGACGAAGTTCGTGCGCTGGCCAGTCTCATGACCTGGAAATGTGCCATTGTAAAAATTCCATTTGGCGGTGCCAAGGGTGGTGTCTGCTGCGATCCTTCAACGTTGTCGGAACGGGAACTGGAGCAAATTTCCAGAAATTACATTCGAAAAGTCGATCTCGTGATCGGGCCATTGCGCGACATTCCGGCGCCGGATGTGAACACCAACGCAAAGGTGATGGCTTGGATGAGCGACGAGTACGGAAAACGTCACGGTTATATGCCGGCGTGTATTACGGGTAAGCCGATAGCCATTGGCGGTTCGCAGGGCAGAGAGGCCGCAACGGGTCGTGGTGTGAGCTACGTGGCCATTCAGGCCGCAAAGCGATCGGGAATAAAACTGCAAGGCGCGCGGGTCGTCGTTCAGGGGTTCGGTAACGTCGGTTCGTATGCAGCCAAATTCCTCCATGAGTTGGGCTGCAAGGTTATTGCAATCAGCGATATCTCCGGCGGCTATCATAATGCGGGCGGCATCGACATTCCCAAGGCTTGGACGTACGTGCGAGAAAACAAAAACATGAAGGGCTTTGATGGGGCCGATGCCGTTTCCAACGATCAGTTACTCGAGATGGAATGTGACATTCTTGTCCCCGCTGCGTTGGGTCACGTGATCACTTCAAAAAATGCAGATCGAATCAAGGCAAAGCTGATTGTGGAGGGCGCCAACGGGCCGGTCACGCCCGCGGCCGACCTGATCCTGGAGAAAAAAGGAATCCCGGTTATTCCGGATATCCTTGCCAATGCAGGCGGCGTCACCGTTTCGTATTTTGAGTGGGCTCAGAATATGCAACACTTCAATTGGGAAGAAGAAAAGGTCAACGAAGAATTGAAAAAGATCCTTGATAAGGCATTTCATCAGGTGGCCGACAATGCAACGGCTCACAAGGTTTCGATGCGGACAAGCGCTTTTATGCTCGCCATCGACGAAGTGGCAAGGGTCAGCAAACTCCGAGGCGTATGATACAACCTATTTATTCGGCCGTACCAAGCCCCGAATCAGTTTCACGGGTGTATCTCCGCGATCCGACGCCTGCAGACGCGCAGGCGATGCACGACTGGCGTCGGGAAGAAGCGGTAGTGGAACATCAACCTCTTATTTATCTTAACCCGGATCAAATTCGGGCCGATTTGGAGAAGCTGACGACCAACACGTTACCTGATTACTCAAAAGACCGTTTTCAATGGATTATTGAAAGGAAAGAAACCAACGATGCGATCGGGTGGATGACTCTAAGTATTCGCACCTGGGAGCATTTGATCGGCGAAATCGGCTACAGCGTTTCCCAAAAGCACCATCAAAAAGGATATGGGACAGAGGCTCTGCAGATGATGTTGAGAAAAGTTTTCCTCGAAGCTGGACTGTACCGCGTGGAAGCGAAATGCGCGGTTGACAATGTGGCTTCCGCAAGGCTGTTGGAGAAGGTCGGATTTCAGAAGGAAGGAACCCTCAGGGAATATTTCAACATACGAGGCCGCCGCTGTGATCACTTTATGTACAGTGTTCTTCGGCACGAATATTTTGGCCGAATTAGGCGTTAAAAACTGTTGCCTTTATGGGAGGCGCCACATAAATTGCCGATCCTTGAGAAGATGTACGGGGCTGTAGCTCAGTTTGGGAGAGCGCATCGTTCGCAATGATGAGGTCAGGGGTTCGATCCCCCTCAGCTCCACTTGAGAAATAATCACCCACTCTTTCGAGGTCAAGAATGCTCTCGCAAGCGCTTCCTTGGAAGATGTACTCTCTTTCGCGTCCGCTTGGCAAAACAAGCGGCTTTTTCATTTATTAAGTACGATTGAAGATGATTCCACCCGCGACTTTCTCGAAAGAACTGGCAGACTATCTATCCTCTATCTCACCACAGACATTGGAGTCTTTTGAAAAGGGTCTTGCCATTGAGAAACGTACCTCCGTTAGGGTCAACACGCTCAAGTCCGCTCCGGAGAAAATCAGAAAAACGCTCGAGGCCGCCGGATTTAAAGTGCAACCGCTTGAATTTTACCGTGATGCGTGGCGAATCGAGGAAGAACCGACCTTAATCAGCAAGACGCTCGAGCATTTCTTAGGATTGATCTATATCCAAGGCGTCGCTTCGATGATGCCTCCTCTGGTGTTGAATCCGACGTCAACGGATCTTGTATTGGATATTTCAGCTGCTCCCGGATCCAAGACTACACAACTCGCCCAGATGATGGGCAACAAAGGATGTCTTGTAGCCAACGACTGGGATGGAAAACGCATCAAAACACTCTCGCATAATCTGGACCGAATGGGTATCATCAATGCCGCCATGGTTCACATGCCGGGTGAGCGAATCGGCACGATTCTGCCGGAAGTTTTTGACAAAGTGTTGGTGGACGCACCCTGTTCTGCACTGGGTGTCATTCATAAAGCGCCGGAAGCCGTGGAAAACCTGAAGTTCGTACAGAAATACGCATTCATTCAGGAGCAACTATTGATCAGTGCACTCAAGGCGGTCAAGACCGGTGGCAAGGTCGTGTACAGCACTTGCACCGTTTCGCCGGATGAAAATGAAAAACTGATCGAAAAAATGTTGCACAAGTATCCCATTGAACTGGAACAGATATCTATTGATCCGTCGATTCGTTCCATGGAGGGCATCACATCTCACACAGACTGGGTTGGCGATCCAACATTGAAACAATGTGTCCGTCTGGTGCCTTCGGAAATCAATCCGGAGGGTTTTTTTGTCGCAACGGTACGGAAAAAGGGACCTGTCGAAGGCCAGCCGGCAAAGCGGGAGTTTCCAAATCCCAAAAACCATCACGAGTTGACAGGACCGGACAACCCCACGATTCGTCAAATGGGCCTGTACTTTGAAGATCGTTTCGGTATTCCGGCGTCGATTTGGGACCAATACCTCTTTCACATTAAAGAAGAGGAAATTCTGGTGACTTCCGCCGAATGGTCCGGCCGAGAAGATTTGCTGAATCGCATTTTTACGCACCGTGTCGGAACGAGAATCGCCCGCACCCGACGTGCCGGGGAATGGAAACTTTCAACAAACGCGGCTCAACTGTTCGCCGATCACATACACGATAACTTGATCCCGCTGTCGGAGCCGTCTGATATCGAAACCTACTTGGCCGCCGGCATGATCAGAAAATCCTTTGGGATCGAGAGCGGCGGCGTTGTCGTTTCCGGAAACGGCTACGTACTCGGATGCGGAGTCATCCACCAGGGCGCTCTCAAAAGTCAAATGCCAAAGAGCAGAAAAGTACTTGCCGTCGATATTTATTGAGCCTCCGGTAAATCGGCCATCTTGCCTTCTTGAAGTCTCAACGTCGTTCTGACCAGGTCTCTGAAATCCTCGCAAAACGGATGTTCTCTTCTGAAAGCGGGACCCAGATCATCCAGTAAGTCTACTACTTCTTTGACGTCCCGATGTTTGGCCCAATAGCTCTCACGCATGATTTCGCAATACAGTGCGGCAGCCCCGATAAATCGGCTGAATTCCGCCGGATGTTCTACAGAATGAAGTGAAATTGGAGCTACTACTTCTTCCGCCCGGTTGCCGTCCGGAGTCTTGTACCGAATGGTAATAGTCCCGGTTATTTCGTCTTTCTGAGCTGTAGTTTTGATTTCGTACAGCGCGGTTACGCTGTGACCCGAACCGATTTCACCTCCGTCCACCTTGTCGTTGCGGAAATCCTCGTCTTTGACGTCTCTTTTTTCATAACCGATCAGTCGGTAGCGGCTCACCCATTTCGGATCAAAGGTTACCTGAATCTTCACATCTTTCGCAATTATCTGAAGAGTTCCCGTGAGTTGTTCGACGAAGACCCGGCGTGCCTCCTTCATGTCGTCGATATAATAGTAAGTTCCATCCCCCTTGGTAGCCAGTTGTTCAATAAGAACATCATTGTAATTGCCCATTCCAAATCCGCAGGCCGTGAGGGTAATCCCCAGCTTCTTGTATTTGTCGATCGTCTTCAACAACCCCGCCGACGATGTTTCACCATTATTGGCCACCCCGTCCGTACAGAGAATTACCCTGCTGATAGCACCTTCTCGTGTGTGTGCGGCGGCCAGTTTGTACCCCTGCCACAGCCCCGCTTCCGCATTCGTCGATCCATTGCTCACAAGTCCACGAATTGCATTCTCAATCGCCTCATGGTCACCGGTATGCGGCAAAACGACTTCCGCATCCGATCCGTAGGTCACGATGCCCACCCGATCACTGCCCTTAAGTTCTTTCAACAACGTGAGCAGGGTGCCTTTGACCAGGCCCAAGCGGTTTTCCATGTCCATGGAACCGGATACATCTATGACAAAGGTGAGATCGGCCGGTTTCCTGTCTTGCGTTTTCACTTCTCGACCCTTG
>JAGQUY010000339.1 GCA_020438245.1 Bacteroidota bacterium | reverse complement strand
TCAGGCCGGCAAGATAGAGCTGACCGACAAAGCCGAACAGGCAAAATTTGACAAGGTTCAGAAGTTGCAGGAGCAAAATGACGACTTGCAAAACCAGTTGGCGGAGGAAAAAGCGAAACCGGCGGAGAAACAGGACAAGGCGAAGATCGATCAGCTGAGTTCGACCCTTACCAAGAACGAGGGTGATTTCAATGCACTGATGATCGACCTCGAAACGAAGTATCCGAACATGTATCAGGTCGTTAAGATCGACCCTATCCAGCTGACCGATTTGCAAAAACAACTCTCTGACGATATGGTCATCCTGGAGTATTTCCCTGCAGACGACGCCCTTTACATTTTCATGATTACGCGGGACAAAATCGAAGCCAAATCCGTTCCCGTTTCCGCAGCCACCATCGACTCACTCGTTAATAAGTTCAGATACTATATCAGCGATGTAACGAGCCTTTTGAAACGTGGTCGCTTCGATACCAAAATGAAAAATTGGACCAAGGCAGGAGCGGGAGACAGCCGCTTTTATGATCGGCACACAAAGCCTCTGATGGACATCATGGTGCAATTGTACGACTATTTGATTCTGCCGGTATGGGATGAGATCAAAGGCGACAAGACCAGTACAGTCACTATTATTCCGGCCGGCAGCCTGTATTACATACCCTTTCAGTGTCTTGCGACAGAAACCCAGGATGGTGACATACGGTTTTTGATTGAGAAAAAAGCGGTGAACTATCTGACTGCGGCCACTCTGATGGATCTTGTAAGCAAGAAAAAGCCGAAACCGATTACAAATGTTTTGGTCTTCGGAAATCCGGATGGAAGTCTGCCGGGCGCTGAAGAGGAAGCCAAGGTGATCAAATCTGCATTTGCCAATGCGATTCTCTACAAGAATCTTGAAGCAACAAAGGACAGAGCACGCGAGCAATCGGGAAAAACAGATGTGGTACACTTTGCGACTCACGGCTTCCTGTCCAGCGAGGAACCTCAAAAATCTTTCCTTCTGATGGCACCCAATGAAGTAAAAAACGAGGACAATAAACTGACCATCAGCGAAATCCTCAGACTGCCGTTGAAAGAAAAGAACAACCTGGTGGTGCTGTCGGCCTGCAATACCTCGATGGGCAAGAGCGCCACCGGTGTTGAATTGATAAGCCTTTCAAGAGCTTTTGCCATCGCCGGAGCACCTACAACCGTCGCAACGCTCTGGCCAGTCGACGACGAGTCAACCAAGATCATCATGATCAACTTCTACGATGGGCTGAAAAAGGGATTGACGAAGGCGGAAGCTCTCCGGAGAGCGCAGGTGGCACTGCTGAACAAAGGTGATTTTCATATTCACCCGTTTTTCTGGGCACCTTACGTAATGATAGGAAACGCGAAGTAGCAGACAGAACATAGCTATGCGAAAGGGCTGATGGAAACATCAGCCTTTTTTCATATTGGCTTGACCAAATAGAAGAGCTCCCTGCCGGATATGCCAGATTGACTGCTTGATTGACTGAGAAAAGCATATTACAATGGAGCATGCGCTTTTTGTATGCAATCCTGCTTCTGTTGTCATTGGTTAAAGTCAGTCCAGGTTTTGCACAGGCCCGTGTTCTTATTCTTCCTCCCGTATGCACCGCAGGTGCTGAATTATCGTGGCTTGGTTGGGGAATGAGCACCTCTTGGTCCTCAGCCCTCGAATCCGTTGGGGTTTCCGTCATACCGCCGGACTCTGTTGTCGATAAATGGATTCGTCTTGAATCGATTGACGCATGGTCCTCAGAATCACAGGCGATTGGTCAAGCATTATCGGGAGTTGACTCAGCCGTCATTATCAGCGGCTTTTTTTACTTACGTGAAGACACGATCCGCATGTCCTTGCGAATGCGGGATGAACTGTCGGGTCGGGAATCCCCCGTAATACTTGTAGACGGGCCGTATCATGACCTCAGTGATGTCGAGGTGATCTTGAGCAATGGCCTTAGCGCGGTAGTTCAGTTTCTTGCCAAGGACATGCGGATAACGGTGAATGCAGACGCGATAAGGAAGTCGATGGTTCGCAAGACCCGGCCCGCTTCCTTTTTCAGAGATAATACGAAGGCATGGCTTTCCTTTGCCTATCAAGATGTTGCCGAATGCGCGACACTTGTAAATAATCGGGCCCTCGAGGCAGAATATCTGAAGAAGGCCGATCAGATATTGCAGGGTACTGATTATACGGTCGGCAACAAGAGACTGCTGCTCGCGGGTATCCGAGCCATGGAAAAAAAACAGTTCACAGCGGCCATTCAGCCGCTTCAAGACTATTTGTCATGGTATCCCGATGACCTCAACGCGCTGAGACTCCTGTGCTCCGCTCAACAGTCCGTAGGTCATACCGAACAGGCGCTCGTAACCTGCGGTAGAATTCTTGAACGGGCGCCGAGCGACCTTGACGCTCTTCTTCGTCAGGGAAGTTTGCTCCTCCATCAGATGAAATTTATCGAAGCAAAATCGGCGTATTCCCGCGTTGTGGAACTGAATCCCTCGATGGCCGAAGCATACAGCGGACTGGGTCTGGTGGATTGGCAATTGAAGAAGAAAAAGACGGCGCTTCGGTATTTCGAGAAGGCATTGAGTCTTGACTCGCTTGAGGCCGACGCCCACTATGGAATGGGAATGCTGTTGTCATCGAAAAAGAAAAAGAAGGTGGCCGCTATCCATCATCTCGAGCAAAGCCTTCGTTTACGTCCGAACAGGGCGGAAGCTGATGAAATCCGGCAAACAATCGCAAGTTTGCGATCTAAAAAGAAAAAATAGCCGGTCCAATCCTTGACCAAAGAACCTCTGTACGATATATTGCCATCCTTTTTACAAGAAAGCTTGCATGACACTCGCTCTTTTTGAGTCCGGAGAAACGTCGCCCCTGCATGAACGTGCAGATACCGACTTCAAGGATTCCATTCAGATTCGCGGCGCTAGAGTTCACAATCTGCGCAATATCGACCTTACGCTTCCCCGAAATAAGTTGATTGTCATTACCGGGCTCTCCGGCTCCGGCAAGTCGTCCCTTGCATTCGATACGATCTATGCCGAAGGCCAACGTCGATACGTGGAATCACTTTCCGCGTATGCTCGTCAGTTTCTGAATATGATGGAGAAGCCGGATGTTGATCTGGTTGATGGGCTCAGTCCCGCCATCAGTATTGAGCAAAAGACCGCAAGCCGAAACCCCCGATCCACCGTCGGAACGGTCACGGAAATTTACGATTATCTCCGGCTTGCATACTCAAAGATTGCCATCCCCTATTGCTACAATTGCGGTCGGGAGATTAAAAAACAAACGCGAGACCAAATTCTGGACGCCATTGCCGATTTACACAAAGGCCAGAAAGTTTCGATCATGGCACCCGTAGTCAGGGGCCGCAAGGGACACTACCGTGAGCTCTTTGAAAAGCTCCGGAAGTCCGGGTTCCTACGGGTACGTATTGACGGCGTTGTCAAAGAGCTGGAAAAAGTTGAAAAGGTTTCCCGTTATCAAATTCACACCATTGAGGTGGTTGTCGATCGGCTGGAAATAGACGGAAAATCAAAGCAGCGGCTTATCGAGTCAGTGGAACAAGCACTGGAATTGGGTGAAGGTATGCTAATCACTTCCCAACTGGACTCCAAAGCGGCCACTGATACGACTTTTAGTCAACATTTGGCCTGTCTGAACTGCCATATCAGTTACGAAGAGCCCTTTCCGAAAATTTTTTCATTTAACAGTCCCTTTGGTGCGTGTCCGACTTGTGAAGGACTGGGCGTAATCCGCCAAATTGATCCCGACATGGTTATTAAGGATTCCAGCCTTTCGATCAACGGGGGCGCTTTGCTGCCCTATAACAATCCAAAGACCGATACCTGGTTTTACCTTCAGATGAAAATTATCCTTGAATCGTTCGGATTCGATTTTGATACGCCGATCAAGAAACTCTCAAAAAAGGCCTTCGACACCTTGATGCAGGGAACAGGCAGACAAAAACATGCCTTTTTTTACTACTCCGGCAATAAAAAGAGAAGCTGCAAGGGTGCATTCAAGGGTGTTGTTGGGATGTTGAAGCACTATTATGACAC
>JAGQUY010000338.1:8032-15278 GCA_020438245.1 Bacteroidota bacterium | reverse complement strand
TTACGTTTGAAAATCTTGAAAGAGAACTCAGGAAACCTAAGAATATATTTGGTGTGGTTCAACGAGTTTCCTTATGTTAAACCTGAATGTCCAACCCACATATGAAAGAGTCATGCTGATGCGTATTTTCATGATATGCTTACTGATGCTTACATCCTGCACCAAGCCGAAGGTTGAAACCGATCCTGAATACAAAAAAACCATCGATGAATGGCATCAACGGCGCTCGGACCGGCTCTTGACTGAAACCGGGTGGTTGAATCTTGTCGGGCTGGAATGGCTCAAGCAGGGAAAAAACACAATAGGCAGTGATCCCTCCAGCGATGTCCGGCTCCCGGCAGATAGGGCACCGGCATACTGCGGAACGATGGAACTGAACGGGAGGGTGGTCACGCTGCATGCAGATAAAAACGCCGATATCCGCTTTGAAGGAAAGAACGTATCGGACATGGTGTTGGGGTCTGACGCAGACAGCATCACCACCGTGCTCGAGTTGGGCTCGCTTAGATTTTTCATTATTCAGAGGGGAGAACAAACCGGCGTCCGAATTCGCGATTTACAAAGTCCCCTGTTGAAAGCCTTTAAAGGTATTGAACGATTTCCCGTGGATAAGAACTGGAGATTGGAAGCTACCTTGGAACCTTACGATCCGCCGAAGATCATCCCGGTTCCAACCATTCTGAATACCATCGATTCTTCCCGTTCTCCGGGCGCCATTCGATTTGAGATTGACGGCAAGACATATCGGCTTGATGCGATTACAGAATCCGGTTCAGACGAGTATTTCATGATCGTCGGGGATAAGACCAACGGAGATCAAACGTATGGAGGGGGAAGATATATTTATATCCCGAAGGCGGATTCTCTTGGGAGGACGGTGATCGACTTCAATAAGTTGTACAATCCGCCTTGTGTATTTACATCGTTCGCGACTTGTCCTTTTCCACCGCTACAGAATAGGCTTCCGATCGCCATCCCTGCGGGGGAAAAAACCTACGGTCATCATTAGAGGTTTGAGAGGAAGGGATCAGCGAGCTTGCTTTTCGTCCTGTCCGAATAGCACGTCCGACTCGACGATGAGCTCCTGAAGATCGTTGGACTGGACGTTAATTTCTTTGATCGGTGAAAGATGATCCTGGCTTTCATGGGCGATTTGCTTGATATCCTCCACCTCACCGCGCAATGAAATCTCCATAAAGACACCAAGAAAATCTTCGTCGAGATGCGTATCTGCACCCCGCGCCATGATCTGCACGGCTTCTTTGGTACCCATCGCTTTTCTGTACGGCCGGTCGCTGGTAAGCGCGTCAAAGGTGTCTGCCACCGCCATGATACGCGACTCTGCGGGAATGGTGCTTCCAATCAAACCGTATGGATATCCGGATCCGTCAATCTTTTCATGATGGTAGGCAATCATATTGAGCAGTGGACGGCTTGACTTGAGGGGCGCGCATATTTCCAAACCGATTTCCGGATGCTTCTTGATCCAGGCAAACTCCTCATCCGTCAGACGACCGTCTTTTCTCAAAATAGCATCCGGTACACCGATTTTTCCTATATCGTGCAAGACCGCGCCTTTGAATAGCATGTTTTGAAAATCATCATTAAGTCCCATCGCCGCCGCAATGCGCATGGCATACTTGCCCACTCGTTCCGAGTGACCGCGGGTATATGGATCGCGCGCTTCGACCGCTCTGGAAAAAGCAAAAATGACATCGTCAAAATCGGTCAGGCGACTTGCCAGTTCCTTCATATGAAAAGCCGACTTGACGCGAACTTTCAACTCCGTAGAATCGAACGGCTTGGCAATAAAATCATTGGCGCCCACCTGGATTCCTTTGATTTTATCATCCGGTCGGACCAATCCGGTGACAAGGATGAAGGGAATATTCTTTGTGTGCGGGTCCTGCTTGACGTATCGGCACAGATCAAATCCTGTAACAAACCGAATGGCCACATCGGACATGATAAGGTCCGGCGGACTTTCTTTGATCATTTCGAGTGCACTTCGGCCATTCGATGCAACCTGCACGGTATACCCGTCTTCTTCCAATAGGCGACGAACTTCCTGTACCATACGTACCTCGTCGTCGACGATAAGCACACGCGCTGCCCTCGATTCAAGCCAGTGAATTTCACTCAGCTTCTTCTTGAGACTGTCAGACAATTCACCCATGGATACCATCCTTGGATGACCTTCTTTCGTTTAAGATGTGACGAACCAGTAAGTTATATACAAAATTTGGATCGGGAACACAATAATAATATCCCAACGTCAATCCGGGTGAATTTGAAATGCCCCAAGAACTTCCTCCACATCCCGGATGTTTTCAAAGAAGTCCAGCAGCTTTCTTAAAATGGCCTCGACTATACTGTCGGGACACGATGCTCCGCTTGTCAGCATGATTCGGACCGGACTTGTCGAAGGAAGATACGGCGAGTGTTCTATCTCTTGCCTCTTTTCAATGTCGAAGTGCAAAATGGTATCGCTCGATATGATTTTTGCGGCTGAGGAGATCAGGTAGGTTGGCAGCTTTTCACGGCACAGCTCCACTATGTGGGATGTGTTCGAACTGTTATACCCCCCTGCCACAATGATCAAATCGGCCGGCACGGCCAGCAACCCGTAGGTCGCATTCTGATTGTCGTTGGTTGCATAACACAGGGTGTCCCCGGTTTCTGCAAAGCGGTTCGACACATGAAAATCGGAAAGGCCGAAGCGTTGCACCATCGTCTGTTTCAAAAAATCGGCGATGGCTTGCGTGTCGCTGGCCAGCATGGTTGTCTGATTAACGACTCCGATCCGTTCAAGATCGCGATGCACGTCGAATCCGTCCGAAAATTGATTCTTGAACCAATCATAAAATCGCGCACGGTCTACTCGATCCAGAATGACATCGGCCAGCAGACGAGCCTCGTTCATATCTTTCACGACAACGGTGGGCGCGTTTTGCCGGCTGTGAGAAAACGTCGCACGGGTCTCTTCGTGAGTTGGTTTTCCATGTACGATCACCGTGTACCGATCCTTGCCGATGGAGGCGGCTTTGTTCCAAACCTTCTCCACAAACGGGCACGTCGTATCGTACGCATACGACCGAATGCCTATAGCTTCAAGACGCTGTTCTATTTCCACGGTCGTACCGAAAGCCGGTACCAGGACCACATCTTCCGCAGTGAGTTCTTCCCATTGGATGATCGGACGGCCATCGGTCTGCATGATGAACCGAACTCCACGACTCTGAAGATCGGCATTGACTTCGGGATTGTGTATCATTTCGCTCAATAAGAAAATCCTGCGGCCTGGATTTTCCGCGATGGCCCGATAGGAAATCTCGATCGCATTTTCAACGCCGTAACAGAAACCGAAATGCCTTGCAATGAGAAAGGAAACGGGACCGAAGTCAAGAACCGTCGGGGTGAAATCTTTCTTACGCTGATCCTGATGGCGCCGAAAGGACTTGATGGTGGAAATGACGGGGCTGCGATAGTAGAGAGGAATATCAAATTTCTTCATTTGCCGAATATACTTATTTCGTTCGGAAAAACCAACCGCCTGGCCGTTGTGAGGTGCGCCACGCCAACGCCGCAAAAAGAGGTGCCGCCGCCACATCAATGCTGTAATGGACGTGCTGGATTAATAACAGAGCGGCCAGGAGTATGGTTAGCCCCGCCATCATGATTTTCGTGGCTCGTGTGTTCATGGAGTACGTTAGAAGACACATCGTTGCCGTGTGTCCGGAAAAAAACAAATCCCGGGTCAGTGCGTCCGCACCGGATAGGGCAACGACCGGATCTACCAGCAAGATCATGTCAGTCGGAGGATCCAGCGGAACTAGCCACATGGTCAACGTGCGAATCAGCACCAGGATCGCGTACGAGCGGATCAGCCGAAGCAGGCCATCGGGATCGGTCCTGAGACGCAGTACACCGAATAGCAAGGCACCGTAAATGATCAGAAAAATAGACCACGTAAAGTCCACGGGATTCAAAAGTTCAAGAAGCGGATCGCGAAGCACGGCGCCCGGACGCCGTTCAACCCATTGCACAAAATGTGAAAACATCCACAACGTGGCCATCAGGGCAAGGATGGTCGAAATCAGCTCCCTTCGTTTGTCACGAAAAACCTCTGACCAACTCGACGTCGTCATGTTCAATTGGATTGAAAAAGAAAATAGAAGAGAGCAACCACATTCACCTGCATAACTATATACCCGGCGGCGGCGTACCCGTCATACCTGGATGCTCGTTTTAAGAATTTCTGTTTTGAGTTCTGGTCGCCCAACCGCCTGGCAAGTTTGGCATTTTCAAATGCCCGGTCTGCTTTGCTTTTGTAATAGGCGGCAAGTGTTCCTGTTGCCAATCCCAGTACGCCCACGGTGAGAATCTGTTTTTTGTATTCATGCAGACCCTCTTTTTGGATTTCTCCACTGGCAAATAGGTTCTCGTTGATTCGGACGTTGGGAGTCAACGGAGTGAGAGTAATTGAAATCACCGGGGACTCCAATAGAACTTGGTCGACGTCCACCGTTCGCGTTTCAAATCCGAGTTTTTCTATGCGTAACTGAGTGGAAATCCGATTGGAAAAGTCCAGTTCAAGGGGCGTGGTTCCAAGACGTTCTTCACCCAAAAAGACTTCACAGCCGGAAGGGGTCGTATCGACCAAATGAAGCGTCTTGAACGACACCTGAATAGGCGTATCTTCGCCGGACTTCACTAAAACCGTAGTGGAAAAATCGGGATACCGGGTCTGAGCCGGACGCGGGTTAGGAACGCGAATATTATAGGTTCCTGGTGAAAGCGTCAGCCTGCCCTCGTCGTCACACGTCATTGCGGAATCGTTTATGAACACGGTCCGGATCTGTCCGGGCGACTTGAACACCACATGGCCCTGTTTCTCCGTTTGCGCGCTAAGGCCGTCTACAATGAACAACAGACAAAGTATGGTCTTCATGGCATTGCCGATCTAAATACATATACATGTTTTCTCTCTGAAGCCACAATAAGATACTTGCCGTAGGCGGCCATTTCCGACTTGATTCGGCTGTTGGTCTCGAACGTCCAGACGCATTTGCCGCCGGAAGGTTCAAGCGCATAGAGCATCCCATTCTGTGACCCAACGAAAACCGCGTCAGGGGTAACCAACGGAGCAACGCTGACTGCTCCTCCCGTTTTAAACGTCCAGAAAAGCCGTCCGTCCTTCTTGGACAGGGCGTAGACATTTCCGTCGGTCGCTCCCAAGAAAACACAGTCGGAGGACAATCCGGCGGAAGCATAAAATCTTCCCGGTACCGTATCTCCGACAGAAAATGTCCAATGCAGTTTGCCGTCGGCTTTTCCCAAGACGTAAAACTTGCCATCGGTCGACCCGATATACACGAACTGATCGTCAAGCGCAGGAGTTGCGTAAACAGTTCCGCCGGTCCGGAATTTCCATATCAACGATCCGCTGAAGCGGTTCAAACTGTAGACGAACCCGTCGTCGCAACCAAAGTAGACCGCGGTGGAGCTGAGCGCGGGCGAACTTCGAATAGGTTTAGACGCTTCAAATGTCCAGAGCGTTTTCCCGTCCTCCGGATTGAGCGCATAGAATTTTCCGTCCAGCCCGCCCAGATACAGATACTCCTCATGAACGATTGGATTGGTTTCAACAGGAGGCATACGGACGCTATACTTAAAATCCGCGTCGAACAAGTTGTACGCGTAAAGCGGCTTCTCCCCCCAAGCCAGTGCTATGTAGGCGGTCTGGTGATCCAATGAAATTCCGTTTTGAGATGCAAATTTGAACTTAAGGGAGCCCACCTGCCGCCCGTCGGATAGAATGAATGCATACACTCGGCTATCGAGCGTGCTTACATAAACAACGTTGTCGGAGACCAGCACATGGGCGGACGGCGCGGACGAAATTTTCTTAACCCAGACCAGTTCCATCGGGGGAGTGAGCCCGCCGTCAAAATAATGATCGCGGCGCTCGTTTCCGCCAATCACCGACCATGCCGGCAGGTTTGACTTTTCAAAAAACGTTCCAATTCTCAAAGAGCCACTCGTACCGCACGACAGCCACATCAACGAACCCAGTAACAACAATGCCCTTGCTCTAGAAATCATAGCCAAACCAGAATTGAGTAAATATTCCGCGTGACCAACGATTTCTGTTTCGGATGCGATCCTCGTCGTCGAGGCCGCCAAAACCATAGGTATCCTTGGTCTGATTGAAGTTCGTCGGAATAAATCGAGTGCGATTTCCAGGAAGCCGTATGTTTTCTGTAACTTGAAGTCCCCGCAAGTCAAACATTTTTCCAAAATCAAATCGTAAGACAACCAAGCCAAACAGGTTGAATCGAAATCCGGTGCCCACACTGCCAATGACCCCGTCAAATTTCTGATTCCTGAGAATGACCCGTCCGTCGCTTTCCTGCGCACCCCAAATGTTTCCCAAATCCATAAAGATAGCACCGCGAATTGAATGCAGGCCAAATCCGCCGAACGGCCATCGTATCGATGCATCATCCAGCAACGGAAATCTCAATTCGTTATTGACGACAAAGAAACGGGTCCCCGGAAGACTCCATCTTGGATATCCCCTGATATCCCAACTGCCGCCGATCAGAAAGTTCTGCGGATTCTTTCCCTGATTCCACTGTACCATCGCCCTTGTGGCAAGCGCCGATCTGAGCGTCAATCGTTGATAGTAACGATAGTCGGCAATGATCGTACTGTAGTTTTGCTGAGACCGCCTGACATCGGTGGTATAACTGACTCCAAAACTCCCCCGCTGACCGTCGATGGGACCGGTGGAGGACCACAACGTGTTGTCATACACATAAGAAAGCGAATTCGCCAGTAAAATACCGTCAATGGGCAACAAGCTCCCGAATAAAGACTCCCGTTTGAACTGACTCACGTTGACACTGGTTTCAATGCGTTGAAATCGGGATAACGGATACGCCATGGCCACAAATCCTCCGTACCGGCTTTCGTTGACCGATGAAATGGACCCGTCATCGCCTATTTCAAAAAAGTCTCCCTTGAAACGGTACGCGCCATAAGCGTAGTTGATTCGCTGACCCAGACTGATTTTGGTCACGACGAAGTTCCAGTCGTACAAAATTTCTTCTGTCGTGCGGGCATTGTTGTAGACCACAAAATAATATTGATCATTGCCCAGCATGTCGGTGATACCAATTTGCGCACCTCCTCCGGACCCGTAGATGGGATCCGCCTGAAAGGCACCCTGAACGAAATCAAG
>JAGQUY010000338.1:0-7966 GCA_020438245.1 Bacteroidota bacterium | reverse complement strand
GGCGAAATCCACGGCACTTTCACCTCGTTTTCCGCAGCACGTTCTCCGGAAGAAGCTTTTGCCGCCAGTGTCCTCGCCGAGGGCAACCGCCTGATCTTGAATGAAAAGTCCTCAAAGGCACTGAGATAAAGATCCCCTGAATGAGTCCAAACCGGATCAAAAACGGCGGACGTAAGGTGGGTAAGCTGCCGGGGAGCATACTTCGAATAAAGCCTCGGATCCAAAGAAACCGCGTCAGCCATGAAGTAGGACGAATCCGTCACAAACGGCATCGCCCAAATATTGGTCGGCGTTCCCTGACGATTGCTGGAAAAAGCTATCCACCGTCCGTCCGTTGACCAGGAAGGGGAATCATCGTTGTAAGCCCCGGCGGTGAGATGAAAGGTCGACTTGGCGCCGACGTCGTACAAGAAAAGGTTGTACGATCCTCCCGAACCGTAGTACGTCCGGTCGCTGCTGAAAACAAGATACCGGCCGTCGGGGCTCCACGCGGGATTTCGATCATCGTAAAAGTCGTTGGTGATTTGCTGTAGCATTCCGTCCGCAGGATCTGAACTCACGTTTAAAAGATAAATATCGTCATTGCCCGAAATTGAAAGTCCTGAAAACGCGATGGATCGGCCATCGGAGGACCACGACGGCGAGGCGATGCCGACCAGATCATCGTATTTATAGCGATGAAGAATCCGGCCGGTTTCCGTATCACAAACATACAAAACATCCCGCGAACCGCTTTTGGCGACGAAGGCAAGGCGGCCAAGGCTGTCTACGTCCAATTTACTCTTGAAAAAATGAAAGGACTCAAACTCCTGCGTTCGTTCTCCGCGGATCAGTGTACGGACGTCGCCCGTTTTCAAATTTTTCACGTAAATATTTGTATACCCATTCACATTGGCGAGGTAGAACAACTCCTCCCGGTCGCCCCTCTTAGAATAGGCCGGCTTGGAATTGTACCCCTTCGGTGTGATTTCTTTGGTGACTGCGCTTGGAGGATCATTATCCGCCATCGATGGATAATACTTTTTTCTGAGCCAGTAAATCCACTCCTCGCTCAACGCATCGTATTTTTTTCCAAGTGTATGCTCTACTACCCGTTCGAAGATATCCGATTTCCAGATGTTTTCCATCAACAACAGAATCTTCTCCCTGCCGTATTTTTCTTCCACGAAGCTTAAAAAGCTTTCCCCAAGCTTGTACATATAGTATGTGCCCTGAACACGGAAAAACTGCTGTACCGGCAACACGGTGTTGTTGAGCGTTGCGTCCCGTATGACCATCTCCGCCTGAAAATCCGGTTCACCTGACCACAACTCCGCGAGTCCCTCTGTGAACCAGAGAGGTGCCCCAGGGTGATTGAACTTGCGATGATCGTTGATGGCGCGAAGAATACGTGAATCGGAAAAAACGTGGACCAGCTCGTGCCTTAACACCCGTTTGAAGTGACTCGGCGACCCATCGCTGGGCAGAACCACCCTACCCTTAAAAAATTCGAAAAAACCGCCTATACCTTCGGGCAAATCATACGGCGTTGTGTTGGTTTGCTGGAAGTGAATATGCGAGCTGAAGATGATCATCGGAACCTTTTTTACCAGCGAGTGGTTAAATCTGGTTTGAAGCTCCAGGTACTGCTCCTCGGCAAGACCGGCCGCCCGTTCGGCAAGCTCTTTCATCTCCGGGTAGTAGTAGATCTCAAAATGTTCGGTTGACAGTATGTTCCAATTGAACTCAGTATAGTGTACCTTGTTCCGTCCAAAGTAGTTCAGCACATACTGCCCTCTTGCCTCTGATGCAAGGAAACACAGAAGAACCGCGACTGAGTTTACGAACCGGAGTGTCATTTGATTCGGGCCAAGATTTGTTTCCGGATATACGAGGACGTCCGTGCGGATCGCGTGCCATACCAACAAAAATACGTTCCGTCGGCCAGGAAAACACGCCCGCTGGCGACCGCCTGGATCGGCAGATCACCAAACTCAGCGATGTGTTTTTTCAGGAAGCGATAGGGTTCATCGGGAAGAATGATCATCTCCGGATTTTTTGAAATGATTTCATCGACTGAAACCTCAAAGTAGCGCTCCGGATGTTCCGCAAAAACATTGTCAAGGCCATGAAGCTTCAAAACGTCGTGTATAAACGTATCCCCATTGATGGACATCCACGGATTTCTCCAAATTAGATACAATACCCGGCATCTCTGGGCTGCCTCCAGATGTAACGCCTCCACTCCCGCCCGTATTTCGCTTTGATAGTCGTCAACAGAAACGCCGAAGATACCCCCCAAATCTCTCAGCAAAGCCAATGTATCCAAAAATTGGCGCGGATACGTGACCCAAATGGGGTATTTTTCACCCAATTTCCGAATATGATCCGGTTTGTTCTCCTCCCTATTGAGTATGATCAAATCCGGATTTATTTCCTCAATCGCCTGAAAGTCAGGATTCTTCTGGCCTCCTACCTTTCTTTTGCCGTCCGTCAAACCGGCCGGATAAATACAATACTTCGAAACGCCCTGGACGGATGATTCCAAGCCCAACTCAAAAAGGCTTTCCGTTATGCTGGGAATAAGGGAAACCACTCTCGTCGGCGGACGATCAAAACGGACATGCCTACCGAGTGCATCGACCAGTTCGTAAGCCATCAGACGCCTGTCTTCCGATTCAGAGAGATTCGGATCCCTGCGGCCAGAAGCAGACAGCCAATCAATTGCACGATATGAAAAACACCGTTGTGATCAAAAATCCAGAGGACGTCTACTTGAAACGGACCCATGGCTTGTATCACGGCCGCCGCTATCGTGACCAAAATTCCAAAGGTCATCCAGTAGGCGCCAAGCATTTTCCTTTGGACGGCCAGATTGACATAGACGAACAAGGCCCACAGCATCACAACTGCTTCGTAGAGGACAAAAACGAGAAAGCTGTCCGGAAAAAAGAGAGTAACGATGTAGAATATCGTGGATGAAAGAAGAACGACTGCAATTGCCCACCTTGGAAGGCTGTCAGACAGATAATCCGTGAAAACGGCCAGCGCCAAGAGAGCGATAGTGAGCGCCAGTAAGGCGTTAAGGACAAGCCAGATCGTTGCAAGCGTCGAGGCGGTCCACACAAGGCCATGTGCCGCCGCACCAAGCCCGGATGCCAAGCTCAGGCTGAAAAACATTCCTGACCACCACCGTATTTTTTCAGGATTCTTTGATCGATGACGAAGCAGGTACGCAGCGCAGAACAGAGCAAGAATTCCAAGTATTCCATCGGTTGCGGCCGTCGTACGTTCCGTAGCGAGGTTTACCCAATCCACTAAGCAACCCCCGGGGTCACGGCCGCCTCAAAGCATGGAGGCATCACGTTCATCATGCAGTTTTTTGACCTCCAGTAATTCCGGAAGGGCGCTCTTGAATTTTTTTACCAGATCAGGATCGAAGTGGGTACCCATCCGGCCGTCGATTTCCTTGACGGTTTCTTCCAACGTCCACGCATCCTTATAAGGTCTGCGGCTCATCAAGGCGTCAAAAACGTCGCTCAGCGCACATATTCTGGCATATAAGGGAATGTCATAATCTTTCAGGCCTTTTGGATATCCTGTGCCGTCAAATTTTTCGTGATGATACAATGCAATTTCTGCTGCCATTTTGAGCAATTTGGAGTTGCTGCCGTTTAGGATTTCGTATCCCATCAGCGTATGTGTCTTCATTGTCTCATACTCCTCAACACTCAACGAAGCCGGCTTGAGAAGGATACTGTCGGCGAGTCCCATTTTGCCGATGTCGTGCATGGCTGCCGCTTCCATGATCATATCCTGCTCCTCTTCGGCAAAACCGCAGTATTTGGCAAGAATACGACAATAATGGGCCATACGAATGATATGCGACCCGGTACCCGGATCCCGATGTTCGGCGGCGCGAGTGAGTCTCACGACCACTTCACGTTCGCGGTCAACGATCTCCCGGGTTGCCTTTTGGACTTCCTCTTGAAGCCATTGCGCGCGGTTGGCCATATTGACCTGACTCTTTCGCAACTCGAGCATGTTTCGCACGCGGGCCGTCAATTCAGCCGTGTCGATCGGTTTTGTGAGGAAATCGTTTGCTCCGGCTTCCAATGCCTTGTACCGAACTTCCTTTTCATTTACGGCGGTAATCATGACAATCGGTGTATCCTTTTTGCCGACCATGGATCTCACTTTTTGGATGACTTCGAGACCGTTGGGATTGGGCATCATGTAGTCAACCAGCAGAAGGTCGGGGTCGTTCTCTTCGCACCACGCAACAGCCAGTTTAGAATCCGTAAAACAAACCGTCTCGCAATTCTGAAACTTGACCATCAGGTTCCGCAGCAAATTCACATTCATCTCATTGTCATCGACGATCAGAACTTTCATGCAAGAGCCTCTTGTGAAGAATCAATGAATGAAAATATAGTCCATAACGAAGTGACATTAAACAAAAATTTGCCGGGGAACTTATCATTGCCCGCAAGGTATTTTTTGTTTACATTGCGCCCACTCAAGAAAGGAATAGCATGTCGGAAGACCTTCGTGAAGAATGCGGTATCTTCGGCGTTTACGGACATCCGGAAGCTGCAAAACTGACCTACCTTGGCCTCTACTCTCTGCAGCATCGCGGACAGGAGTCAACCGGTATCGTGTCGGCAGATGGTAAGGAACTGCATCGCCACGTTGGAATGGGCCTGGTGGGAGACGTCTTTGCGGATCACGCTCTCTTTGACAAATTGCCGGGACGCTCGGCTATCGGTCACAATCGGTACTCGACAACGGGTGGTAGCCTGCTTCAAAATGCCCAACCCATCTATGCAATCATCAATACCGGGCCGATAGCCGCGGGTCATAACGGTAATCTCGTCAACTACCACGTTCTGCGTGACGAACTGCAGCAACAAGGCGCCATTTTTCAATCGTACAGCGACACCGAAGTCATTTTACATCTGGCTGCGCATTCCGGGTTGCCCAACGTAGAAGCTCAATTAAAATACGCCGTAACTCACATGAAGGGAGCCTACTCCTTGGTCATGCTGACGCGGGACAAGTTTTTTGCGGCTCGCGACCCGCGCGGTATCCGCCCGTTGTGTTTGGGAATTCTTGATGGTGCCACGGTTGTTGCCAGTGAATCCTGTGCGTTTGACATCATTGGCGCCGAATACATCAGGGACGTCCATCCCGGGGAGTTTATCATGGTGGACGAAGAGGGACTGCATTGCGAAATGCTCTTTAAAGAGACAAAGCCTGCCCATTGTATTTTCGAATTTGTGTACTTTTCGCGACCGGACAGCAAGATTTTCGGAGACAATGTCGATAAAGCCCGGCGTAAACTGGGAAAGCGGCTGGCCGAGGAATCGCCCGTCGATGCCGATATTGTCATCAGCGTGCCCGACTCGTCCAACACCGCGGCCCTGGGCTATTCAAGAAGAAGTGATGTTAAGTTTGAACTTGGGCTGATCCGCAATCACTATGTCGGGCGTACGTTTATTCATCCTGTCCAGACCATGCGTGATCTGAAAGTCAAGGTGAAGTTCAACGTAGTCGAAGGCGTGTTGAGAGATCGACGCGTAGTAGTCATCGATGATTCCATTGTCCGGGGTACTACGCTGAAACCGTTGGTGAACATGATCCGAAAGGCCGGGGCCAGGGAGGTCCATGTCCGTATCAGTTCGCCTCCGGTCACCTCACCGTGCTACTACGGAATGGACTTTCCGACGAAGAATGAATTGATAGCCAACCGGATGACCAAGGAAGAAATCTGCAAAGAAATCGGCGCGGACAGTCTGGAATATCTTTCCATGGAGGGCATGCTTTCCGCTGTCCCCAATGGTGAACATAATTATTGTACGGCATGCTTTAGCGGAAACTATCCCATTCCGGTGGATGAAGTCACCGACAAGACACAATGCGAACTGCCTCTTCCGAAGGCCGCGGAGTTTGCCTGACGTAACCTTTCAATCCATATGCCAACCTTTTCGTCCAACGCCCAACGCATTTCCAGTAAATAGAGGTACCCATGCCTGAATTTCCAACTCGCGAGGAACCGGCTCCGCCGTCCACCAAAACGATCAGCTGGCTCTTGGTTCTGAGTGTCGTTTTTGGTTTTGCGGTCAGTTTCTGTTTCATGCTGCTGTCTTTCCTATTTCCGGATGAACCAACCGCAGGAAAACTGGTGATTCGTCTTGGTCTACTTTTCGGCACGTTGGCGTTTATCGGTCCGCCGGTCTTTTATTTCCTGCACAAACGAGCCGACGCAATGAGCATCTTTCGCCTCCGAAAAGTGCCCGGCAACGCACTATGGGCCAGTGCCGTGCTTGCCGTCGGCCTTGTGGTTTTGACAGACGGCCTCGACCGTATGGTCGCACCTTCGATCAACGAATTTTTGGACAGCACCATTGGAACGCTCTCCCCTGAATTGAAGGCAGACTACATCCTGGAGCGATTAAAAGAGGAATTGCTTATTCACGACTGGTTCACCGGCCTTGTGTTGATTATTGCAGCCGTTGCGGCGGCGGGCATTTGTGAAGAGATGCTTATTCGCGGAATGTTTCAAAAATCCTTGGAGAGAACGATGCACGCAGCAAGCGCCATCGGCTTATCGAGCATCGTTTTTGCCGTCATGCATTTCAATCCGTGGGCAATGATTCAGATTTTTGCCCTTGCTGTCGTTCTTGGAATTATTGCCTGGTATGCGCGGAGTATATTCCCAACCATGGTCATCCATGGCGTAAACAATTTTATAGCCATTTTGTTTGTCAATCTGGGTGAAGAAAGTCTCAGATGGTATGGAACGGAGAATTCCGTGCACTCCGTAGTGCTGGCGATGGGCGGTGTTTTGACGACAGTTGGAATCGTTTGGCTGGTCAGCTCGCTTAAAGAGAAGCATCACTCATGAGGGCGAACGTCCTCTCCCCAATGCAGTTTAGATCGTAGCAAATCGAAAAATCCTCTATCCCCGAATCGTATCAGATGTATGTCGTGATCCGCTCGGCGGATCACGATCGTTGTTCGGGTGGAAATTTCCACCTCCTGCCTGCCGTCAATCGTCAACGTTGCGGGATCTGAAGAAATCAAAGTCATCTGAATGGTTCGATCTGAATTGATGACGAGCGGACGAGCCGTCAAGGTATGCGGACAAATCGGATTGATCACTACAGCCGGTACGGTCGGGGCAAGAATGGGACCGTTGGCGGCCAGTGAATAGGCCGTGGAACCGGTGGGCGTGGCAACGATCAGACCGTCGGCAGTGTAGACGTTGAGAAATTGTCCGTCAACCTGTGTTCGAATTCGAATTACGCGGGCAGATTCACCCCGGACGAGAGCAAAATCGTTCAGGGCGACATGCTTGCCGCCATGCCCTTTCCACTCTGCGACCAGGGTCATGCGTGTTTCGACGGTGTAGTTACCTTCTTGAATGCGCTTCACGGCAGATTGAAGATCGTGCGTCTCGATTTCTGTCAAAAAACCCAACTTGCCGACATTGACTCCAAGAATGGGTTTACAGGAAGCGCCCACCTCCATTGCCGTTGACAGAAGGGTTCCGTCACCGCCGAATGAAAGGATGATATCTGCTTGACGGACGATTTCAGTCCTCGATAGACACCGTTCTGAAGGCACATCCGTTCCGCAAAGACCACGGGCATCCGATTCCAACAGAAAGTCATACCCTTGCCGTTTCATCCAGGAAACAAAGGTCGGAAGAACCGGGTGAACTTTTTCCTTTTGGATATTTGCAAATACTCCGAACTGCATACTACACCTTCTCCGGCGCTGGGACCGAGGTTGAGTGAATTTGAATCAGGGTGCGGGCGAGCTGCATCACTTCATCACACTCTTGTAAAGCGGGTACGTATTTCGCGAACTTGACCAGATCGCAGACCTCCAAAAAACGGCGGGTCATGGATAAAAATGCTTCGTGAATTGTCCGCCGTTCCCGCAAGGATCTGACCAAATCCGATGTTGTTGATTCCATGGG
>JAGQUY010000337.1 GCA_020438245.1 Bacteroidota bacterium | reverse complement strand
CTTGCCCAAGATTTCAAATGAAACGTCTTTGATCACCGCATAAGCCGGATTCGCAGGCTCCAAATATTGTTTCCCGTATTTTCGACGAAACCTTTTCACAGTTACCTCATCGCCGAGCAGCGCAATCACGATATCCTTGTCATCGGCTGTTTGCTGTTTGCGAACTTTCAGGACGTCGCCTTCGACAATGCCCGCATCTACCATGCTGTCTCCAACCACCTTCAAGGCAAAGACCTCGTGGTCGTTCTTGTCTTCACCCAGATAGCCAAGAATATTTTCGACGGCAAAAATCGGCCGCCCGGCTGCAACCCTTCCATAGATCGGGATACCCTGCGACTTAAAAGCCAATTCAAAGCCCCGCGCCTTGTTAGGCCGCTGACGGAGGTACGATTTCCGTTTCAGCGCTTCAATATGGTCCTGAATGGTCCCAATCGTTACCTTGAATCGCTCAGCCATCTCCATGATGGTAGGGGGATAACCATGGTCAACGATAAATTGATCAATAAAATCAAGAATTCGTTGTTGCTTTTCGGTTAGTTCCGATTTCATAGATCTATTATACCATAATTAATTATGGGTGTCAAGCGAAAATACAATAAAAATTTATGGTGGTCAGGAAGGAGGGTGTAAGATCTATCGTTTGACGGGCAAGGTCAGCGTAAACTCTGTTCCTCGTTGATGCGTACTGTGGAAGTCGATGGTTCCCTTGTGTTTGGAAATGATACTGAACACCTCGGATAATCCCAGCCCTTTACCTTGTCCCTGCGAACGTGTTGTGAAAAACGGATCGAATATACGCGCTTTGATTTCTTCGGGTACGCCGCCGCCGTTATCCCGAATACGTATACGAATAAATTGCAGTTGTTCATCAAAGGAGGTCCAGATGGTTATGCGCCCCGCTTCCGGTTCAAGAATTTCCTGCTTGATGGCCTGCTCAATCGCTTGCGCGGCATTCTGTAGTACGTGCATGAAACATTGGTTGATTTCTCCGATATTGCAGTCTGCCCAGGGAAGCTTCTCGTAATTGCGCTCAATCGTGATAAACCGATAGCGGTTCAAAAACAGATCAATTACAATATCCATATTCTTATTCAGGTCGGCTTCGGTCTGGCCAAAGGCATCCAGGTTGCTGAATTTCCTGAGCTCTTCTACTATGCGCATGATCCGTGAACTACCTTGGGAGGCGGTATGCACCATGCCGTGGATGTCTTCCTCCGCCGTACCAAACTCGGCAGATCGGTCAAGCACCTCAAATTGTGCCTTGGTCTCTTCATCCCAGTCACCGCTCATGAATTTTTCCCTTAAAAAGCGGATATAATCCATCAAACTGGTGATACGTTCTTTCATAAATTGAAGATTGACATGAACAAAGGTCAACGGGTTGTTGATTTCGTGTGAAATACCGGCAACCATCTGTCCAAGCGCCGCCATTTTCTCCGTTTGAATCAACTGTACTTGTGCTTGTTTGAGCAGCTGCGCCCGCTTTTCAACCTCTTCCTCCAAACGGCGCGTCTGATTATTTAGCAGGACAAATCGAAGCCGTATCAATCCATATATCCCCAATCCAAGCAGGATCGCATACACCACGAACGCCCATCGGGAAGCGAACCAAGGACCGGCCACATGGATGGCAATCGAAGCTTCGTCGGCCATTTGATCGTACACATTCTTCCCCCGGACTCGAAATACATATTCTCCCGGCGGCAGATGTGCGTATTCTTTCTTGGTTTCGGTGCTCCAAGCCGACCAGGTTTTGTCCAGTCCGTCCAGGAAATACTGAAATCGATTAAAGGAAGACTCGTCAAAACTGGGTATGGCATACTCCACCTCCACTCCGTTTTCATCGACGTCCAGAGAAGACGCCTGCCTTGCGTGCGTAGAGAGATCAGAATACACGGTTTGCATGCCTTTCGAACGCACTGTGGAAATAACTGTCTTAAGAGCGAGCGACGTCTGTAGGGCGTCATCCGGAGTATACCGGATCAGCAGTTCGTGGCCACCAATCCATTGGCGCCCGAGATCGTCCGAAAAGTAAGTGTACATCGACTCATGATTCAAACCTGAAAGACGCAGCAGTCGGGTGTGGTCTTTGAAAAGATGGGGAATATCGGACTCCTGAAAAATAACCAGACGATTCTGCTGATCGAACAACTGATCTCCCCGGGTTTTCACATTCTCTACAACTTCAAATCGCAGGGCACTCTCGCTCCAGCGACGAATCCCCTGCGAGGTCGAAAAAATCGGACCTCCTTCATCGGAGAAAACCTCAACAAATCCGGGAGACAGACCTTCCTTGCTGCCAAATCTTTGCACTCTAAACTGTATCAGCGCGGGCTTTGCATCAAGGGAGAATTCCGGCATATCTGCGGAACGAATTCGTACAACTCCTTCCGAGTAGGTACCCATCCACAGGTCCCCCTGCTTGTCTTCGATGACGCTGTACACATCCTCCGGTATGTTGGTACTCAATGCGGCAACCTGCCAGTTCGAGCGTGCGTCCCTCATCAGCACGGCCAATCCGTCGAACTTGCCCAAAAAAACAATTCCCGGACGAGTACCGGATCGCGTGATGAAGCGAACACTTTGAACCTCAACAGGCCTCAGCGAACCATTGCGGCTCATTACATACATTCTTTCACTCGATGTAAAAATCAGCTCGTCATCCAAGGAGGCCACGTCAAAGTATTCCGAGTCCGTATTATGCACGACTTCAAAATATGCAAAAGGAGCCGTCGGACGCTGGACCAGTCTAAAAAGACCAAGATGTGTCAGGACATAAACAGATTCATTAAAGCGGGCGATCGACCTCACACTACCGCGCAGTCCCATCCGATCATTGAACAAAACGAACGGAGACTGCCGCTCAACCCTGCTCAGGCCATGGTTGAATGAAAGCCAAAGCGCATGTTCGCGGTCTTCCATTACGTGGTTGACGCGGTTTTCCAGTATGACATCTTCTGCGGTCAGCTTCGTTACGATTCGACCTTCAGGGCTTAGGATGATCAATCCGCCATGAATAGTGGCAATTGCATAATTTTCGTCGCTTAGCCGCTCTACATGATATATGAAGTTCTTGCGCAGGAATTCGTCGGCTTCAGTGCGAAACGGACGGATTGAAGTATAGTCGTACAAAAACAATCCCTCGCGACGCGTGGCAATCAAAACCATATTCTTGTAGGAAACAAATGAGTTGATCTTGGTTCCGGCTAATTTGTCCCCCTGGGCCAGCGGCACCAAGCTGTCCCCTACCACTTTGAATAGATATTTGTCTCTTAGCCGGCTATAGACCGTGTCGGCGACGGTGAACAGAACATCAAAACCCGTTGCAGGAGGTTCGGCCTCCCAGACTTTTATCTGTCCGTTCTTGTATCTGAAGAGGTATTTGATCGTCCTGAAGTAAATGCCTTCCGACGAAACGGCTGCTTCCCAAATATCATCCAGATCGTACTGTGGAAACAAGGTACGATTGAGCAAAGACACGTAGCGCAGTTGGCCGACGGAATCAGGTTGCAAAAAGCCAAATTCTCCCTGACCTGAAACGTACATTGTTCCGTCCAGACCTTTCACCAGCCAACGGGCAACCGAATTGTTGGCAAGAGGGATCAGCCTCCAGCGCGCCCCATCAAATTGCAGCACACCGGACCCGTTCGCCACATAGATCAATCCTCTATCGTCCTGCCGTACGCACCAGTTATCGGGCGCAGACCGATATTCACTGGGTCGGAAATGATGCGATATCGGATATCCTCTTTCGTTCTGCCCAACAAGCTGGGCAGTCACAAAAATCCATACAAGATATTTCAACGGATCCCCATCTTACTCAGGCTGCCACTCCGGAAGGCGACCCGGAGTATAGGGTGCATCCGCGTTTTCCAAATCCTGCTCAATGCCATGGAGATCGGTTTCAACGAGGGACTTGAGTTCGTTCAACCGGTCTGAAAACTCACCGGCAGCAATCGAAAAGGCATCTGACTGCGTTTTCGTTACGTCGGATGTCGTTTCCCATGTTGCCCACAGAATATAAGTCAGTCGTTCGGTAATGGAAGGAGGTTGATTGGCATTTCGTTTCGAAATGCTTTCATTACCCTCCATGGCGGTTTTCACCTCGGCCAACCGGGCTTTCGTTTTCCGGATCCTCACAAAAATATC
>JAGQUY010000336.1 GCA_020438245.1 Bacteroidota bacterium | reverse complement strand
TGGTGGTGCGACCGTGGAAGTTGCCGTCGCAAACGATGATTTCGGCTTGGTCACGGGCAACTTTTTTGACTTTGTATCCCCATTTGCGGGCGGCTTTAACGGCCGTTTCCACCGCCTCCGCCCCCGTATTCATTGGCAGCGCCATTTCATAGCCGGTCAGTTCGCACAGCTCCTTTACAAACGGTCCCATCTGGTCATTGCGAAAGGCGCGTGAGGTAAGTGTCACTTTATGCATTTGCTCAGCGGCGGCTTTCATGATTGCCGGATGGCAGTGGCCCTGGTTAACGGCCGAATACGCGGCCAGGCAGTCCAAATATTTGTGACCATCCACGTCGTATACCCAGACGCCTTCTGCCTTCTCAATCACAACATCCAGCGGATGATAATTGTGAGCGCCATATTGTTCTTCCAGCGCGATGAGTTTCTTGGCCTTCATACGTATCTCCGGTTAGGGTAAAACTGTTTCAAATATACAAAAGGGGCATTTCTTTAGCCATGAGAATGATCATGGGAAGAAGTAACTCTAACACATTAAAAAATATACGATTAAGGAGATGAAAATAATAAAGGGCCGGCCAATCGGCCAGCCCTTTGGGTAGATATCCAGCGCTAGTAAACCGACTATTGGTTTCAGACCAGAGAAATGTAACTAATATACCTTCGTCTTCATGCAATACACGCTACCACCGGACTTTATATATTCTGACGTGTCAACACCCACGACCCTCTTTCCATGTTTCTCCAGTTTTTGAATAGTTTTCCTGGCAGTATTTTGGATGAAGACGATATTTCCGTCCAGAGAAAAGGCGTTGCATGCAAAATTCGGTGCGTACGCTTCTTCTTTGCGTACAAGAAGGATGTTCTTGAACAATGTTTTCAGCATGGCAAACCCTTCCTTCCCAACGCCGGGCTTGTAAACCAAACACGTGTCGGCATCGATAACGGATAACGTCGTATTCAGATGATAAAAATGCGGGTGATTCAGTTCGATACCAATGACCGGACAGCCTATGATTTCCGCTACTTGATGCAATGCCGCCAGATCCGTCCGATGATGGGAGGTGCTTCCGTAACCACACAGGATAAGATACTTTCCATGATACCACAGCGCGTCGCCCCCGGATTCAAAACAGCAATCCTTCAAATGATGTACGACATATCCGTTCTTTCGGTACCATGCCTCGAAATAGTTGACTTCACGTTTACGCCTTTCCTTGCGCATGATGCTCATGATCACGCTTTTGGTCTGTGTTTTCACGTCCATGAAAGGGAAGCTCTGATTGGCGGCAAAAACCATGTTTTCGAGATCGACGTCTCCGCGTATGGTATGAACGCGGAAACCAAACATTTCATAAAAATAACGAATGTTCGTCCACTGCTGATAGGCAAGCTGAGTATCCACTTTGTGAAGATGGCCGTCGTTGTCCAGCATAAACGAATTGATCGCCTCGGTGACGGCAAAATAGTCAGGAGAACACATGAGGATTCGATTCGGTTCCGGGCGGTTGGGAAGATGCGCCAGATCGAAATCAAGTTCAGAGGCTTTTAAGTATACTTTGGAATGCATGGTCCTTGAGGTGCTGGTTGGAAGTTGAATTTCAATATCTGAAATGATTCATTCAACTTCAAATCTTGATCATCTTCCACTCTCCCTTGCGATACTTGAGCCAGCACCAGATACCGAAAACGGTCAGGTACGTGGCCCATGCCATCCAGGGACCGAAGCGGCCCAATCCGAAGCTGAACGTGAACAGCCAGGTCAACGGAAGAAAAACGCCCCAATTTACTGCAATTTCGGCGGCCATCACCCATCGTGTGTTGCCGGCACCTTCGAGAGCGGATGAAAAGACCATCCCGGCGGCGTCCAGTGTTTGCACCACACCAACGAGTCTCAATGGAAAAACCGCATCGCCGATGACCTCGGAATCCGTGGTGAAGAGCCGGATAACCCATTCCGGTACCAAGAGGAAAACCAGCCCGAGCGCGCCCATAAACAGCATGGCAAGCCGTAGGGCCTCGTAACCGGCTTGTTCAGCTCTGAGCGGATTTTTCCCGCCGAGGTTCTGACTGATAACCGTTGCAGCCGCGACTCCAAACCCATGACCCGGCATAAAAGAAATGGATTGAATATTTAACACCACATTGACCACGGCTACCTGAACCACGTCAAGTTTGTCAACCATGGCATAAAAAACCAGGAGACCTCCGATAACCATGATGCCGCGCAGGGCGTTAGGTCCTGCCAGTCTCGCCAATTCTTGAATTGCAGAAACATCGATGTTCGAAATCTTGAAAATACCGAACTCCTGCCTGAAATTGCGGCCGTACCAGCCCAGGATGTATCCAATCATGAACACAAAGGCGGCGGCGAAAGCCAGCAGAGATCCGACGGCTGCTCCACGGACGCCCATGGCGGGCAT
>JAGQUY010000335.1 GCA_020438245.1 Bacteroidota bacterium | reverse complement strand
GACCCTGAATTGTGCCTCATCGATAATCGAAACTCCCAGATCCCGGGCTTTCTTGAGCTTAGACCCTGCATCCTCCCCTGCAAGAACAAAATCTGTCTTTTTGCTTACGCTGCCCGAGACATGCCCTCCACGTTCTTCAATCAATCGTTTAGCTTGATCACGCGAGTACGTGGGAAGGCTGCCTGTCAAGACAAACACCTTTCCATCAAATATCTGTAATTGTTGCGAGGTCTGAACATACTCCATATTAAGGCCGGCTTTGACAAGGCGTTGAAGCATCTTTTTTACGTTGGCATCGGAAAAAAAATAGTGAATACTGTGTGCCGTGCGTTCGCCAATCCCATCAATATGAACCAACGCCTCGACGTCGGAAATCGAGAATGCATTCATATTCTTAAAATATCTGGCGAGATCCTTCGCGGCCTCCTCACCCACAAAACGAATGCCAAGACCGTAAATCAACCGCTCCAGGGATTGCGACTTACTCTTTTCAATCGCTGTCATAAGATTCGAAACGCTTTTCTTACCCATTCGATCCAGTTGGAGAAGATCGTTCTCTTTTAGGAAGTAGAGGTCTGCGACGTCATGAATGAGGCCTGTATCCACCAATTGTGCAACCACTGCTTCACCAAGATTTTCGATGTCCATCGCGTTTCTGGAACTGAAATGTTCTATCCTTCGTTTGACCTGGGCGTCACAATGAATATTGTCGCAGCGCCAGGCAGCTTCACCTTCGCTTTTGCTCAAGGGCTGACTGCAAACCGGGCAAGATACCGGAAATATGAAGACCTTGGATTTTTTCGGCCTCGAATGAATATCGACGCGATTGACCTTTGGAATTACATCTCCGCCTTTCTCAATGGCAACCAGATCCC
The DNA here is from genome assembly GCA_020438245.1 of Bacteroidota bacterium. Lineage (GTDB taxonomy): Bacteria > CLD3 > CLD3 > SB21 > SB21 > JAGQUY01. Next base: position 15,595 of record JAGQUY010000335.1, on the reverse strand, counting down.
CCACCCGAATGTCCTTTTCTTTGATAAAATCTTCATTGTGCAGCGTGACTCTGGAAACCGTCGAACCAGCCAACAAGACGGGCTCCAGCTCTGCAACAGGACTCACAACTCCGGTACGGCCAACCTGAAGCACTATGTCCTTTACCCTGGTAAAAACCTCCGTCGCTTTAAACTTGAATGCGATTGCCCAACGCGGTGCCTTCGCCGTTGAACCCAGTTTGTCCTGTTGCACCAGCTTGTCCACCTTGATAACAACACCATCGATATCAAACGGCAGTGTATGACGATTCGTTTCCCAATACTGACAGTACTCATATACCTCGGAAACCGAACTACATCGACGATATGCATCCAGAACCGGAAACTTCAGTTTTTCCAATCGTTTCAGATTCGAATAATGACTCGAGTCGGAATCGGTGGAGCCCAACTGTCTCAGATAGTATCCATAAAATCTAAGCGGACGGCGAGCCACCTCCCGTGGATCCTGCAGCTTCAGGGTTCCGGCGCTGGAATTACGAGGGTTCGCAAAGGGACTCTCTCCGGCTTCCAGTCGCCTGGCGTTTAATTTCGCAAACTCTTCACGAAACATCAAAACTTCACCTCGAACCTCCAGAAAGCTTTTTTCAGTCAAGTGGAGTGGAATGCTTCGTATGGTCCTCAAATTCTTGGTAACATCCTCTCCTTTTTCACCGTCACCTCTCGTCACACCTCTGAGCAATTTGCCATTTTCATAGACCAGGCTGATGGCCACACCATCCAGCTTGAGTTCACATACATAGTGATGCGCAATATTTCCTAAAACATCTCTTACCCGACGATCAAAGTCTGCAATCTCTTCCGGCTTGTAGGTATTGGAAAGGCTCATCATAGGTGCCAAATGAGAAACTGTCGGAAATTCCTTCGTAAGATCCGAGCCGACGCGTTGTGTTGGCGAATCAGGAGTTATCAACTCGGGGTACTGGCTCTCCAGAGTGGTCAACTCGCTCAGAAGGCGATCGTACGCCAAGTCAGATATTTCGGGGGAGTTCAGAACGTAATACCGATGATCATGTGTCCGGATTTCCGCCCTCAGAGCCTCGATCTTCGTTTTGATGTCCATGTTTTTTGATTAGGATCTGGAAAGAACGGATTTGCGCAAGAATCTCCACCCATACAAAACAAAGTTTTTCAATCGTGTTGGAGATTTCATTTTGGAGACTGTCCGCATGACATAACCGGGATTCAGATATAGTCGCCTCAGTGCCTTTCTTCTGAAATTCATCACTTGCTGCTGTGACAGGTACAGGGTAGACAAACCCGGATCCGAGAAGTAATCATGCCCCACCACGGTACCTTGTATAAGTCGAAGACTCGTTGCCAAGCGGTACAACTCGGTCCCCTCAAAAGGAGTTGCCATATGAAACTCATAGAAATCGCAGTCCAAATTTTCAGCCAATCTTAATGTTTCTTCCATACTCTCCATGGTATCCCAAGGAAGACCTATCATGAAAAAACCGTAAACCTGCAGACCCCATTTCTTTGCAAGATCAACCGCTTTTTGCGCATCGGCACTTGTCGCTTCTTTCTTCATCTTCTTAAGAATTGCATCATTCCCGCTTTCGAAGCCAAACGCTATCAACCAGCAACCTGCTTTGCGCATCCACTCAAGTCGCTCATCGCATACCGTATCAACACGGCTATTGGCAACCCACTGAATTTCCAATCCTCGTCGCAAAATCTCGCGACACAGGTCAATGACGTAGGTCTTGTTGATTGTAAACGTGTCGGCTTTGAAAAAGAAGTTCCGTATTCCGTACTTGTTGACACATTCTTCGATTTCATCCACGATGTTTGAAGCGGAGCGATGGCGCACCTGATTTCCCGAGATCAATGGCGTCAGACAAAAAATACAACTGGACGGGCACCCCCTTGAAGTCTGGATGGTAGCCTGCGGCTCGCCGGTATCGGGTCGCACATATAACTCATTTCGCAACAGATCACGGGCTGGAAAAGGCATGTCGTCCATGGTGGAATGGAAGACCGTTTGCTTGTTTCTTGCCCAGCGTCCATCTGGCTGACGATATACCAATCCTTCCAGGTTAGCAAAATCAGACTGCTCCCGTAGACCTTGTATAAGCACGCGGATCAACGATTCCGATTCTCCTGCAAGCGCGAAATCCAAAACATTAAAAGAATCCTCGTCCAATAAGCTAAGATCGCATGCATGAAATATGGCACCTTTGGCAACAGTGATTATGGTCTCATCTAACGTGCGTACAATAGAAAAACCGAGCAGATCCTCCAAGAGAGTTGCGTTGGTAGTACTCATCACGACCATATCCGGCTGTTGATATTCCAAGTCCTTCTGAAAAGCCTTCCAGTTCAATCGCTCGGCTGGATAATCCCGAATCACAGGAGCCACTCCCAATTGCCGTACCATGGCTGCCATATATGCAAGATCATTGGGCGCGCGAAGGGAAACCGCCGAGGACTCCTCTATGTTTGCCTGACAGCGGTCCTCACCGCGTTGGTACATAGGGCCGGGTGGGTTAAAAAAAAGTATCTTTTCTATTGCTCGATGGGCCATGTAATTCTCGGGTTGAACATGTAGAGTTCTGTCAATAGCAGGACAATCCAGACAAGGACGGCTGCGACGAGCGGTCTGTCAGTTAAAATCAGTTGTGTATGATCCAATCGTTCCTCGCTTCGATGAATGAGAAGAAGATACCGCAGGATGCCATAGAACACCACCAATACACTGACCAAGACCGGGATGCCATTTTGCCAGGTACCACGGGAAATGACGTAAAAGATATAGCTTCCCATGACCGTTGCTGCTGAAAACAATATCAAAAGATCAAGAAAATATGGCGAGTAGCCCCGATTAAACTGAATGCCCTCATCATCGTACATAATCTCGTAGCGCCGTTTGCTGAAACCAATTAATGAAGCGAGAAAGAATGTGGAGATCAGGATCCAATCCGAGACGATGTAATTGACGGCATACGCACCCGCTACAACTCTTAAAACAAAACCAACTCCGATCGTAGCAACATCGAGGATAATGATTCTTTTCAACCAAACGGAGTAGGCTACAAAGAGAGAAATATAGGCGACGAGCACCAGTGCAACTCGAAGATGAATTGTAAATCCGACCAGTATTGACAACAGCCCCAGAGTGACAGCGGAAATCACTGCCAGGCGCGGAGGAATATCTCCCCGGGTAATGGGGCGGTCCATCTTGGACGGATGATGAATATCATGAGGTCGATCAAGAACATCATTGATCATATACGCCATGCTTGCCGCCAGGCTGAAGGCGACAAATACGACCATTGAGGAGAACACTTCCGAAGAGAACAGGTGATAGTCAAAAACAACCGGCAAGAAAACAAAAATATTCTTGACCCAATGCATGGGGCGCGTCGAGATAAACAGGCTCTTCCAAATGGGCTTCGGTGAACGAACCGGTAACTCGGAAACGTTTTTTTCAATCAGAGTTGTCATTCTACAATGCGCCCAGTATATCGAATGCCATGTCAAATCTGTTGAACGGCGGCATAATATAGACACCCTGCACCATTGACTTGGCCTCTTTCAAGAATTCTTTGGCAATATTCACCCCTTCAACGGCACCCTGTTCGCCGGCTTTGACCATTCTATCCCGCAGGACGTCGGGTATGGTAATATCGGGTATCTCATTGTGCATAAAGTTAGCGTGCTTTGCATTTTTTAGCGGCATGATACCGGCTACAATGGGAATTCGACCCCCAAATCTTTTAACAAAGGCCTCCAACGCCTTGAGATCATATAGCACCTGGGTCATTGCAAATTTCGAACCAGCCTCTATTTTTTGTTCATATCGATCGTATTCTCTTGCGAGGTCTACGGGTGTAGGGTTTGCGGCGCAAGCCAGCAAGAAATTGGTTTTCGAGCCGATGGACTTTCCCGCCAGATCTATTCCCTCATTAAGATTTGAAATCAACTTCAATAATCCGATTGAATCAACATCGAATACCCCCGTTGCATTGGGATAGTCCCCCACCACCGGCGGATCTCCCGTGATGCCCAGAACCGTACGGATATTCAGCACGTGCGCGCTCATCAATTCAGACTGCATTGCCAGGAGGTTACGGTCCCGGCAGGAAAAATGAAGAATCGTTTCCAGATGAACGCTTTCTCGTACCAAGGAAGCCATCGCCAAAGGCGTCATACCTGCCTTCGCCAAGGGATTATCGGCAATGTTGATGGCGTCCACTTCGTGTTTCTTACAGAGGACCGCACCCTCAATGACTCTTTCGTAGTTCAAGCCTCTTGGGGGATCCAACTCGATGCTGACTACAAATTTTCCTGCGTTGAATTTCTCAATGAGGCTCGAGGAGGATCCCACAGGCAAGGAAGTAACAACCTTTGACGTCTCTTCCATTTCGCTGATTCGAACATCAGATTTCGATCTGATTGGCGCCTGAAAACCAATGGCCAGTTTCATTTGTCTTATATGTTCAGGTGTAGTGCCGCAACAGCCGCCAATAATACCTGCACCGGAGGAAACGAACATTTTTGCGTAGTCCGCAAAATACTCCGGTGATGCCAAATATACATACCGACTGCCCACATATCTGGGCAGCCCTGCATTGGGTTGAATACTAAAGTGAATCCCGTCAACCGCCGTCATTCTCTCCAAAACATCCAACAGAATCTGTGGACCAACCGAACAATTTGCACCGACAACTTCAGCTCCTGCTTGCTTCAATGTGGTTGCAACTTCGACGGGCTTGTTCCCCATCAACGTTTTGCCCTCGTCGTTAAAACTCATTTGGACGACCACAGGAAGATTGCACGCTTTCTTAGCTGCCAGTACTGCCTGCCTGGCCTCCTCCAAATCTGAAATGGTCTCAATCATAATCACATGAACGCCAGCTCGGGCTAAAATTGCAATCTGTTCATAAAAGAACTCGAACGCCTCTTCTTTCTTTATCTTCCCAATTGGTTCAAGAGGCTTGCCAAGCGGTCCAACCGAACCTGCCACAAAAATTGGCCGTCCAAATTCCTTCGATTTGGAGGAAGAAACCTCCAGCGCGTGATGTGCACCGGCACGGTTGATCTCCTCCAGTTGTTCTTCAAATCCATGATGCCTCAGACGAAAACGATTTCCGCCAAACGTATTGGTTTCAATGATGTCTGCACCTGCATTCGCATACGCCACGTGAATTGACTTGATAACGTCAGGTCTGGACAAATTGATTTCGTCAAAACAATGGTCAAACGAAATGCCTTTCTCATACATTTGGGTACCCATGGCACCGTCACAGAGCAAAACCTGCCTGCTGAGTAGTTCAATAAAATTGTTCATTGGCTCCATATTTCTTCCTCAGCGGAAGCTTCCAAAAAATATTCATGAATTCGTCTGGCAATTTCCTCAGGGATACCATCCACGGCAATCAATGATTCCAGATTGGCCTGCTGAATGGCTTGGACGGATCCAAAATGGTTCAACAATGCGATCCGACGTTTTTCGCCGATACCAGGTATGTCGTCCAGCGAAGAATGTAATACTCTTTTTTCCCGCCGTTCCCTGTGAAAAGCAAGCGCAAAACGGTGTGCCTCATCGCGGATCGTCTGAAGAAGTTTTATCGAAGAGGAAGTTTTAGGTATCATGATTGCCTCCCCAACGCCCGGCACGAATACTTCCTCCATTTTCTTCGCAAGACCAATAACCGCTTGCCCGCGGCTGCCGGCCTTCGATACTTCAATACCAAGGGCTTCCAGGGCTCCAACAGCGGATGACAATTGACCCTTGCCGCCATCGACAACAATCAGATCCGGAAAATCGATCCCCTCGCTCAGCAGCCTGAGGTACCGCCTTGTCACTACCTCAAACATGGTTGCGAAATCGTCGGCGCCTTCAACCGTTTTCACCTTGAATCGCCGGTAGTCAGACTTTTTTGCCCGTCCATCGACGAATACGACCAGGGAAGACACCGGGTCGCTGCCCTGGATATTTGAGTTGTCGAAGCACTCAATGCGTCTGGGCAGATTTGAAAGGCTGAGGTCTCTCTGTAAACTAAGCAGTATCTTGGGAACGAATTGCTCTTTGGCTTTGAGTTTCTGCAATTTGAGCTCACCCAAGAGCAGAGTGGCGTTACGTTCGGCCATCTCCACCAATTTATGTTTGTCACCGATTTTTGGCACAACCCACTTTAGCCCGCGCTCCGCCTTGGGCAATAGCCATTGTCTTAAAATGCCGGCCTCGCTCAACTCACACGGTAAATAGATCTCTTGCGGAACCGTGTCAACGTTGCAATAGTGACTTTGAATAAGGACAGAGAGGATTGCCTCGGCGGTCTTGCCGGAGGTGTGGGAAAAGTAGTAGTGCTGACGACCGATTAATTTGCCGTCGCGCACCTTGAATACCACGCCGCATGCTTGGTCGTCCTCACTTGCAGCAGCCAAAATATCCCTGTCAGCTTCGTCCTCAAACACGACCTTTTGTTGAGCCCCATGGTTTTCAATTGCCTGGATCCGATCCCGCAGTTTCGCTGCCTCTTCAAATGCCATCTGGTCAACACATGTCTGCATTTCCCGTCTCAACTGAACCAAGAGCTCTTTTGTCTTGCCCTCCAAAAACCTCGCCATTTGATCGACGAGACGTTTGTAGTCATCCGGGGCGACTAATCCTTGGCAGGGTCCTTCACACTTTTTAATGTAGAAGTCCAAACATAGTTTCACCTTCTTGGACCTGATCATTTCCTCATTGAAGGTGTGTGTACAACTGCGAATCGGAAATATGCGATGCAAGGTCTTGAGCGTGTTTCGCAGTGTCTTCACATCCGTATAAGGACCAAAAAACCTTCCACCATGATGTTCTTTTTCCCGGGTCACAAAAATTCTGGGAAAAAGCTCCTGAGTCACTTTGATATAAGGAAAGCTCTTATCGTCTTTCAGTTCAATGTTGTATCGCGGTTTATGACTCTTGACCAGATTGGATTCCAGGATGAGTGCTTCCACTTCCGAGTCAGTCTCAATAACTTCGACATCGCATATCTTGGAAGTCAGGATCCGCAGTTTTGGATCATCGGCGCGTGAAGCATGAAAATACTGACGAACACGGCTCCGCAGTACTTTTGCCTTTCCGATGTACAATACTTTTCCATCGCTATTCTTAAATAGGTAGCAACCCGGAGTGGAGGGCAAATGATCAAGCTTGCGGACTAGGGAATCCTTTGTGTCCATCAATCTTCACTGTCCGATATCTCCTCAAGCTCAATCTGGGAGGCTCTTTTGCGTTCGCTCTCAATGATTCCAAGAACCGGTTTTGAGATCTCCATTCCCGCCAGATCACACTTGGCGAGTTCACGGGCCAACACGTTGATCTTCCGGTCAATCATGTGGCGCTTGTTAAGAAGAATGAGGTTTTCCTCATCTTTTGTGCAATACCCGCCCGCAAAATCCCCTTTTTCATGTCTCACCTTGATATCGAGCTTTTCGGCAACACTCTCAAGCTCAGTCAGAATCTTTTCCTTCTTCATACCCCCCCTTTACAGTAGATCGACTTTTTTCTCGCGCTTCAGTATTTCCACAACCTGTTTTACATCCTGAGTACGATCCCGGTTACAAATTAAAAGTGCATCCCCGGTATTCACGACAATTAGGTTGTTCACGCCGACCATCGCGATCGTTTGATCCGGCGAAAATACAAAGCTATTGGAAGAATCGAAAACAACATGCGATCCAACAAGTGCATTGCCGTTTTCATCTTTGGCGGACAATTCATGAACTTCAAGCCAGCTTCCCACATCATTCCATTCAAAATCCGACTTCAGCACATAAACGTCTCGGGTCTTTTCCATAACACCGTAATCTATCGATATCCCTTTCAAACCCGTAAACACATCCCCAACCACGGCGGTGTAGTCGTCTTTTCCGATGGCACTTTGAATCTTTTCAAGCCCCTTCGATAACTCCGGCAAATGCTCCCCAATCAGACTCAGGATCGTCGAAGCTTTCCAAACAAACATGCCGCTGTTCCATAGAAAGTCTCCACTCTCAACAAACCTCTGTGCCGTCGCCTCATTGGGTTTCTCAGCGAATGCTTTTACTCGGTACGCTCTGCTGTTGTTGGCTTCCAAAAACTCAGATTCCAGGAATTGGATGTAGCCATATCCGGTCTCTGGTCTGGTTGGCTGAATTCCAATGGTAATGCTTCCGGACGTATCCTTGGCAATTTGTACGGCCGCATCCAAGGTGTGATAAAAATTTTCGGCCGGGGAGATCAGGTGATCGGCAGCAAAAACCGCCATGACCGCGTCCGGATCGCGGGCGACAATATGGGATGCAGCCAAGCCTACACAAGGGGCGGTATTGCGGCCAATCGGTTCAATGAGAATATTCTTATCAGGAAGCTGAGGAAGCTGTTCTCGTATAGCCTCGGCCTGAACAGCATTGGTAACAACCAGGATGTGCGCAGCATCCAGAAACGGCATGATTCGATCTACCGTTTGCTGTATCATGGAGCGGTCACCAAAAATATTGAGTAGCTGTTTAGGCTTTGAGGTTCTGCTCCTGGGCCAAAACCGTGTCCCAACACCACCCGCCATGATCACGGCATACGTCATCTCTAGTTGCCTTCTTCGGCAGGATCGTCACCCTGTACCTCTATTTTCAAAGAACTTTCACCCCTCTTGACGAGTTCTTCACGCCTGTTCATTTCATCCAATCCATTGCGTGCCTGTTTGTCTTGGACGTTAATTTTCAGCAACTGGAGCCAGATTCTGCGTGAGCTCTCAAAATCTTCTTTCCACATGTAGATGTAACCCAGGTTGTAGTAAGCATCAAAGTAATCACGGCGTATTTGAATGGCAATAAAAAGATGCTTGAGAGCCTCGTCGTACCGGTGAATTGTACCCAAAAGCAGTCCCAAATTATTGTGGGCCTGGTAGTTATAGGGATCCAGGGCTATTGCACGTCTCAACATCTCCTCTGCACGGTCTGTCTCACCGGCGTAGAACAGGGTCACACCGAGATTATTGTAGGCATCGTCGTACGTGGAATCTTTTTCAATGATCTTCTCGTACGTCGATATTCGATCTTTTAATTTATCAATTTTGGATGCCGTGTTCATCAACGTCAGGGCCTCCACGGTGCGCTCGCCGGCCAGAATCTGCTTGACATGCTCAATATTGTTCCTGGCAACGGCCATTTTAGGACTTAGCGCTGCGGCACGCTCGAACAAACGCAAGGCAACTTGATACAGTTTTTCGGTCAGTTCCGCCTCTCCCTGAGCCGACGCCGTATTCGCTTGGGTGTAGTACACGTAACCCAGGTTGTTAAGAGCCTTTGGTGAGTCGGGATGGATAGAAAGCGCTTTTTGATTGTACGCGATCGCCTTTTCAAAGTCCTGCAGAGCAAAATAAACGCCCGCCATCTCCACATAGGCGTCCGACCAGTTCGGGTTGAACTCGACGCATTGCTCCAGCGCGCCAAGTGCATCGTCGTACTCGAAACGCTCAATGTGGGCTTTGCCCAAATAAAAATAAATTTTGTAATTGGCAGAAGTATCCGCATCCAAGTATGTCGCCGCAATTTCAAATTCTTGGATAGCACTGCTGTAATCGGCTGAACCAAACGCCTTGATCCCATTCTCATACGCAGCCGAACCGCGTGTGAAATCTATCCAGTAGCTCGCATCTGAGTCATTTGGCGATAACTGCAGAACCTTCCCAAAGGAAGTCAAGGCGGCATCATAATTTCCACGAACAAAATACAAAAGCCCCAAATCCCTGTGCGCATCGATTAACAAAGAATCAGTCAGAATTGACCGTTTGAGTTCCAATTCGGCCTTGGCGTAGTCGCCCTTCTGGAAAAAGATATTGCCAAGCACATAATGTGCTTCGCACACTAGCATCGTATCGCTACCCGCCTGCTCAAGCACCTTGATCCAATAGGGCAATGCTTCATCAAACCGTTCTGCCCAATACAGCGAGTCCGCCACATACTTCAATTCAGCCAGTTCATCGGGCAAGCCTGTACGAGCGGTGTCATTCTGGGCAACTGTTGCCTGACCCTTTTTCAAGGAATCTGGCCGGGTAACCTCAACTTCCGCACGCGACACATCGGCCTTCATACCGCCACCCGTTTCGGGTGCAGTCACTTGTCGGGAAGTACATGCAGCGATTGCAATGAGGATAAGAAACGACGCACTTAATGGAAATTGACTCTTCACCGATGCTCCTTCGCTGATACTGCTCTTCAAGACTCTTAAAAATCGTCTTTTTTCATCGAACGTCTTGACGCGTCCAACATCACCGTCTTTGCCGGTGACTTTGCATTGTCAAATGCCTTGCCTATAACCGAATCTTCATCAAGGATTTTTATCAGAACATTACCGATTGTCACCTCATCGAACAGATTCAGTTCATAAAAAAAGTCCTGCTGCACCTTTTCACTATTGACCATTGTGCCGTTCGTACTGCCGAGGTCAGAAAGGTACATCAGGCCGTTCTTCCACTTAATTACGGCATGATGACGTGAAACCGAACTATCATCAATATGAACGGCATTGTCAAAAGCCCGTCCGATCGTTACTTCCTGACCCTCTTCCACCCTCAAATTTCGAGCGGTGGCTGCCTGGAACAGATAATAGACCTTTTTCATAATAAATCCTTTTTATTTGAATCTGAGGATAACATTCGCCGTTTCCCAATTGGGACGTATTACCAGTGTATCCGGATAAACTGCAAATCGTTCAGCGGGGTGAAAAGGCTGTATTTTTCCGAAGCTGTATCTGCCATTGCGATCGGTGTCCTGAAATCCTTCCAACACATACCTCCCGGCAACCAATCGATTCGTCGAAAATGTTCCGGTAGAGTCTGCAACCAATTCGACAAACCTTCCTTGTTTTTGAATAGGACGACACTGAATGATATAGGTTTCATTAGACCGAAACTCGTCTTCCACCATACCTGAGAGAACGCCCAAACTGTCCATCCGAAATGCCGAAAAAGAACTCCAAAAACTGGTATCTAAGAGAGTCTGATGTCGCCAGTCCATTGCAACCGACGAATCAACCCTGAGGTAATACGTCATTTGGTCCATCCAAGGCCTTGCAGGTTCAAAATCGACCAGCGCACTATTTGACCAGTCGAAGCTCCTTGCCACCTGCCGCCCATTGCTGTCGCTGAGCATGAATGAACGCTCAAAGGAAGCTCGATTGACCGAGCCGGAGAACTGAAAAGTAACGCGATCCCCGGGGACTAACCTCATGGATACGGCGGGATGAAACGAGACCACTTCCGTCTTCCACTTTCGTGTGACAGGCTCTGCTGAAAAATTCAAGACGGCACTTTTAAGAGTGTCTTCTGCGGAGGAAATTACGTTTGAAGCGCGAACAGCATAAGCACCTGCGTGCAATGAGTCCTTGGTCAGAACGAAAACCTCGGTCATTCGCCCGGGATTAAGTAAGACTTCTTCGAGATCGACAAGCAAGCCGGTCGAACTGTCGACTAGAGTAAGATGTTCCTGCAGACGCGTTCCGCGAAGTTGGTTTTCAAAGTACCGATCGGTCAGCGGATGAGAAAAACCAAGGCGAAGCGACCACGGGTCCAACTGAACCGCGGTTTGAAGTACAAAAGAGGAAGTATCCTCGATGGAAAGATGGAAATCAACGTCCTGTTCAACAAATGTCATGTGCCCAAGATCGACGTCTCTGGCGGCAATTCCAATAGGGTCGCTTCCGGATGAATACAGATAGTCTTGATCCAAGTCAACTATTGCAATGACCCGGTATTTGTCTGGAGCCAGGTATCTCAGTCGGAATGAACCGTCTGAACCGATTTGAGTTATATAGTCAGCCCTCCGGCGGGATACCGTACTGTCGTCTTGCATTGAATCACCGGTCAGCTGATACGCCCAGACCGACACATTCTGTTTTCGATCTGCAAAGACATGGCCGCTGATTTCGCCCCGGTCGATCGAATCACCGGTTGAGAACGCAAAACTGTACGAATTGGCTAACGGGTTGCCGTGCTGATCCATTGCGTCGGTGCCGACAGTAACCACGCAGGTCCGTCGAGTTGGAAGTGGAGACGGCATGGTCAGGGTAAGCAGATTCTTCCTCCAACGGTATTCAATGTCCCCCTCGGGAAGCGGCGAAATGAATATGGCCAGCTCGGTTGAATTGCGGTTCATCGCTTCACTAAATGCAATTTGAATCGTAGTGTGGATATCAACTCGAACAGAATCCCCGCTGGGGATCGACCACAACACGGTTGGCGCAGTCTTGTCCTCAGGCCCGCCGCCTGGTGGGGCCTGGCTCGCACACGCCGTCAAGATCAATATTCCAGAAAGAAGAAGTAAACGCATACTAAAGAAAACCCCGCGTACCCATTTTATCTGGGACCGCGGGGATTACCGTCTTTATTAAGGTTATCAGAATGAAATGTTCAGACCCTCGATGACGGCCGAGGGATAAGGATGATCCGATTCAACAAGATCGAACTGTTGAAGATGGGCCTCATCAAAAACCTCCAATTTGTAGGAAGCATCCACAAGACCCGTAATCGTAGCCACGTAGCGGTCTCCTTCGAGCCTGAAGTCAGTTACTTTTGAGGTCGTTGCCTTGGTCTTGCGCCCGACAATCTCCGACAATCTGGCCTGCAATTTAGCCGTCTTGATCGGTTGCTCTCGTTGATCAAAAACCTGCACGATCACAGGCATCGTCTTGTCCTGCCATTTGATATTATTGATCATTTCCTCTTCCAGAATAGTCAGAGAGGGAGCGGCCACATTGATTGTCACTCTGCCAACCCGATTGAACTTTCCATCGAGCACATCAATCTCGGTGTCGCCCGGAAAAGGGCTGGTAAAGGTCGCTTCATTGTACGGTCCGTCAGGGCCTTCATAGTATTTGAAATCACTGAAATCACCACCACCCTTTCGGGCCACACAAGTATAGTCCACATTCTGCTTGCCGGGTGTGACAATGATCTTGGCTTCCTGATCCTTTGCCAATACCGTATCAACACTGATTTTGACACTCAGCTGAGCCATGAGCGGCGAACCAAATGTCGCAGCCAATAAGAATAAACTCATAAACCGTACCATATTTCTGAACTCCCTGTCTTTCATCGGTGATGACTAATTCTAATCAATATTAGTTTTCCGATCAATATATCAATTTGATGATCATAAAAAACCAAGTTTGAGCTCGGTTTGGACGAAATTACCAAAGAGCAGCTAACTTATTGAAATCACAGCGTTTCCATCAATCCGCTATTTGGGCGGGACATTTCTGTTGATTTTGAGAGGTATCAAAAATATATTGATTAATGTACTTTGATGCCTCGACGCAGACCTTTTAGAGCAATTCCATGAGTGAGTTTGGTCTACATACCTCGTCTGCCGACGATCAGAGCGAAACTGAATCTATTTATTCCAAACCAGAGCGTGTCTTGGATCTGGATGCTCATCTGTTTTCTGAAACGGAAATCGATGAAATTCAAAGCCGTTTCCAGGCCTACCGGGACTTCAACAGTTACATAGAGAGGTTTAATTACGAGCAGCTCGTAAACATCCTGGATAATCTGGTGGTGGCGTCTGTGGTCCATTACCGATTAATAGGATTGGCAACCTCTGAAAAGGATATCCGAAACCGTCTTGAGAATCTGTTGGATTTCAAAGGACGAACCGGTTGTCCGGAGTCCATTGAATCCTGCTTGCATGAGGGATGTTTTTCACTGCGTCCCAGTTGTGCAATGCGTAAGGTCAAAGAAGACATTTTTCTGGTCACTGAGATTTTTGAATCCAGGAAGAACCGAAGTCATATCCCCCATGTCGCAATCGAACTCTTTTTCAAGCAGATCATTGAGAATCACAATTGCATAGGAATCATCCTTTCCGACAAAACCGGCGCACCGAAGGTATTCACGACGGATGGAAGCAGCATTTCATCCGTCATCTCCGAAGGCACACGCCGTTTGGCCGATGCGGTCGCAGAACAGGAATTCCGCTTTTCAGATCGGGAAGAAACGTATATTGTGTTCAACCAACGATTTGCCATCAATAAAGAGCTTGCGGATCGTCTCGTTGCTTTTGAAAAGAATCCGGAATTGGCCCGTTATATCAAATTTCTGGTCTTTGCAAGCATTGGATTGGAGCTTGCCCACGAGCGAATGATTCTCTCCATTCTGTACATGGGAGACAACTTGCTCCGGTCTTTTCTGCGACGAATCGTGATGGGTGTGGAAAGGATCAAGATAGAAACCGATCCGGAGGCCCGGCTACGGTCAGGTTTTGCAACCACAGCCTGAAAGTGCACATGGGTACAGTCGAACTGCGTGAAGAAATCAGCGTGATCAAAGCCCGGATTGAAGCCGCCGCACTCAGAGCCGGACGGAATCCGTCTGACGTTCAGTTGATTGCGGTAACCAAGACCCATCCTGTCGAAGTCGTGCGCGCTGCGCTTGCTGCGGGTATTAAACATATTGGAGAGAATAAGGTTCAGGAAGCCAAAGATAAGTTCAACATGTGGAATCACGAACGAACCTTCCAGCTTCACATGATAGGGCACCTCCAAACCAACAAGGTCCGCCAGGCAGTGGAGCTTTTTGATATCATCCACTCCGTTGACTCGACCCGCCTCGCAGCGGAGATCGACCGCAGGGCATACACGAAAGATCGGGTCATGCCGATTTTGATACAGGTCAATACCTCTCGCGAAAAGACCAAGCATGGTGTCGATCCGGATGGAACCTTCGAAATGGTCAAGAAAATTGCTGAAATGAAAAATATCCAGATCAAAGGATTGATGACCATTGGCGCTCTTTCGGCTTCAGCGGCAAATGACATGGACAGGGTGAGATCTTACTTCAAAGTACTCAAGGATCTTTGGGATTTCATTGCCGGACAACACATACCAACGGTGGAAATGAAAATGCTCTCCATGGGGATGACCGGCGACTTCGAGGTGGCGATTGAAGAAGGCGCTACCCATGTCAGAATTGGTACTGCGCTTTTCGGCCGACGGCGACGAATCCCGAAGACTGATCTACCCCAAAAACCGGAGGAACGGCTTGAAACTTAATCCAAGTGATATTCGACACCAGGAATTCAAACGCACCCTGCGCGGCTTCCATCCCGCAGAGGTAAGTGCTTTTCTGGAAGTAGTTTCGGAAGACTATGAAGAACTCATGGGCGAATCTCAAGTATTACGGCAAAAATTACGATCTGTAGAACAGCAGCTGGATGATCTGAGATCGCGGCTTCAGGAATCTGAAGATACCGCGAGCACATTGAAGAGCGAAATAGAAAAGAACAAGGCGTTATTGGATGGTCAAATGGATGCAGAGTTACTAAAACAGAAAGCCGAGCGAGAGGCTTCTTCGATTGTGGAAGCTGCCCGCCGGGAAGCCGCTGCCTTGAGTAAGGACATCCGAATACTGGAGGAACAAAAAGCCAAGGTTGCAGGATACCTCCGCAGTTATCTTCGTTCGCAGATGGCACTGCTGGGAATCATTGAGGGTGACCAGACGTCGGGCAATCCTGTATCCGTTGCAGAAAGAGACCAAACACAGTCCGTGCCCAAATTACAACCTGAGGCGGATGATGCAATCGAAAAGGT
>JAGQUY010000334.1 GCA_020438245.1 Bacteroidota bacterium | reverse complement strand
TCCGGAAACCCTGCCTGATCGGCAATCGCTCTCAGTAAATTCTGTTCGGCGCTTGAATAATCTCCGGTTGTATAAGCAACGATGCCCAGGGTTCCACGGTATAAGAAATTGACCGAATCCGATTCCAACGCTCTCATGATCAAAGATCTCGCGAGGCCCAGTTCCCGCCCTCCCTGAGCCAACAGAAATGAAGCCCGGTATAACGCGTAGTCCAAATTTGGCTTTTCGGCAATCGAGCGCCGATAGTAATCGAGTGCCAGAGAATCCAACCGGGCTTCTTCACAGTCCTTTGCTATATCTGCAAAAAGGCGGGCTTTATCCGGAAGCATTTCGGTCACGATCCGAAATTGTTCCTTTGCGAGATCCATTTTGCCCCATCGTGCGTACACCACGCCAAGATGACGATACGCAAAGTCGCTGGTTCTGTCATATTGAATGGTAGCTTGAAGCAATTTTTCGGCGCTTGTGAAATAGGCAGTGGCTGAGTCCTTCAAACCCTGCGATTCGAATTGAATCGCACGCTTCATATGAATCCAAGCCATGGTGTCGAAATAATACGGATTCCGCTGGGATAGTTCGATTGATTTCTGAGAAAGCTGAGCGGCCTCCGTCAATCTCAAATTGTCTGTCGCAAGGCGCCAGGCATAGTTATTGTACGCGGCGTTCTCCTCCGGAAATTTCTTTATATTTTCGGCGAACAGCGAATCGCCCAGCCGGTGTTGTTCACCGGACGTATACACGTCGCCATAGATCTGGTCCAGGTTGGGTAGATCCGGTGCGGAGGATTTGATGACATTAAGCGCTTCAATTGCCTTATCGATCAATTTGGCGCGACGTTGGGCAGTCAAGAATCGGTTTGCGACTTCGGTCTGATAAAGACCGCTAAGCGTCAGATAATTTCCGATGTTCTCTGCTTCGTACTTGATGGCAAGTTCGGCCTGCTCATACGCCTTTTCCCATTCGCCCACCTCGGCGAGATATCCGGCCAGCATGTTACGAGGCGTGGATTGCAACGGGTTGATCTTGATGGCCTGTTTGATTTCATCAATCGCTTCTTGATATTTCTTCTGCGCAAACAGCGCGCTTGCAGTATATACATAGTTGATGATGTTCGACGCATCCATCTGCTTGGCTTTTTTCGTGATTTGCAGGACTTTGTCGTAATCATATTGGGATAGCAAAAGGCTTGCTCTTTTTAGAACCAGATCAATACTCGTTGGATTTAGCGCCAATAGCGTATCCAGAATAGCCGACGCTTCTGAGAACTGGTCCTTTTGAAGGTGCAGTAGCATTACTCCTTCCAGCGCGGCCTGATAGCCGCGATTCATCGCAATCGCATCCCGATACAATTTCATGGCCTTGTCGTATTGATGATCACCCAGGGCCTTGTCCCCCTGCCACTTCAGTTCGACGGCCTTATGACTGGCAATGGGACCGTCTTGTAGCGGCAGGGTCCTGTCGAAGGGAACTACAATCGCGCATTCGTTTCCGCTTTCGCGCCATTCCTGCAAAAACTCGTCGTAATTGACTGCCTGCAAACTCGCCACGGTTGGATCATGCATTATGATCTGATGTTTTGTCTCGTCGTAACCGATCACCACCACGACGTGGCCATACCCAAATGGAGTCAGGAAGACAAGAACCGGAATTCCTTCATCGATTCGGGATTTCAGATCCTCAAGCGTTCCCGTGTACCCGAACGTTTTATAGGAACCAAGACTTCGGGGATAGTTGAGTATATCGTTTGCCTGGGCTCCGGCAAAATCGCTTTTGATCGTTGCATAGATATCATCTTGATCGATCTTTCTGCCATAGAATTGCAGGACCATCGAAAGAGACGCTGCTGCACATTGAGGCCCATGCTGGCGGACATATGGCACACTTTCCAGAACAGTTCGTTTTGGAGGTTCAAGTTTTTCATAGCGTGTCTTACGAAGTGTCAGCGTATAGGTGGCCTCTTGATTCTGAGAGGACGCCGTCGCTTCACGGAATTCACGGGTTGTGAAGCGGTTAGTATAGCTGGTAATCAGTCGTCGTCGTGCATCAAATTCGAATTCAGCCTCCCCCTGATTTACGATAGAAACCATGCCCTCTTCGCCGTACCTTGCCGCATTGTATGTACCCTGTATTCCATATTGCTTCTTCACAAATGCACGATCGTCTGCCATATAGTCCAGTTCCGCCACTGCATCGATCGTACCCAATTGGAAAACATGTTGATGAGATTTCCATAACTCACCCTGAGTAACCGGTTTCCGAAGAAACGTTCCGTGCAAATCCTCCAGCGTCTGAATAACGAATTGCTGGAGGCTGTGCGGGTCCCCTTCAAGCAGTCCATACACGTTGGTCAACCCGAATACGTCGGACATTCGAAGGTAAAAACGCTGCCCAGCTATTGAACGCTCCTTGGAAGTAAGGGCGTAACCTTCCACCGAAAGAATATCGAGAGCAAACTCTGCTTCGCCATATGCTGTGATATCCTGCACTTGTGCGTCGAACACGATCGAAATCTCACGATTGAGATCGCCATTGGCGTCCGCACCGATCAAAGCATCGTTTTTGGATTTGATTTTCAATTCGTAGGTGTTTGTTTGCCCGATAACAAGAGAATCGTCAAAGAAGATCGGCCGTCCAGTCAACGCCGGCGACATGGGTGCCAGACCGATCTGGCGGAAATCGCCCTCGGACGGCTGAAAATAGTCAGGATGATCCCGAGTCAGACGGTCATGCGCCTCGACCGCTTTCTGAAGTTCAGATTTGTCCGCATAGGTCTGCGCAAGATAGTATCTCGAATCTCCATCCAACGAATCCAGCGCGAGAGCTTCCAGAAACTGACTCACGGCTTTGTCATGAAGATCCAGATCGAGATATGTCAAACCCAGGTTATAGTGAAAAACGCGTTCTATATCGCGATCATCCACAAATACAAGACCACGTAGAAACTGGCGCTCCGCGTCCTTATGCTTGTTCATGCGAAGGTAGGTTATGCCCAATTGCAGATACGCTTCGTAGTATGTTGAATCGCGCCGAACCGCATCCAGAAGATAGTATTCTGCGGAGTCGCTTTGAGTGACAGTCAAACCCTTCTCATAGCTGGTATAGGCGCCTGGGTCGATCATGCCGTCCAGAAGATTCTGAATAGTCGCCAAATAGTCTTTCACCTGTATCTGAGAAGCATCCAGCTCATAGGATTTGCTATAGTATTCTTTGGCTCTTGTATAGTCACCTTTGCGAAAATATAGATATGCTACATTGGCATAGTCCGTCGCGCCCGCCTCGTTTCGATAAATGAGTTTTTCGTAGTCGGATGTCGCCTTTTCGTCTTCGCCAAGAATGAATCTAAGCCTTGCTAACTCACGCAACGCTTCCTTAAAATCAGTCTGGAGTTCCAGCGCATCCTTAAGCTTGTGAACGGCGGTTTCGTACACATATTTTTTATCTCTGCTGTTGGTTGTACCGCGCTCGACCATCGTTCGGGCTTCCAGATATCTCAGCAACGCTGCGGGATTTAATGTACCCCGATTGACTTTCCGTACCAGGACCAGCCATTCCGCCAGATCGGGAGAGTCTTGGCCAGCCTTCATGGCTTGCTCAAACGTCGTTGCAGCTTCCGACCATCTCTCTTGAAGCGCCAGGCAAATCGCGTACTCGTGGAAGGCCTCGGGATACGGGGGCGGACCAGCCTTCATGATCCGCTCAAACACAGGCAGCGCCTTGGCATATTCCCCTTCACCGAAGTAGTATTGAGCCAGCGCAATCCAAGATTCCAGATTGGTTGAGTCGAGTTGGGTTACTTCCACAAAAAAATGGCCGGCGCCCGGATCGTTCAGGGCCCTGGCACATTCCGCGAGCCACGACGTCGCCTCTGCATCTTCCGGGTGCAAATTATGGTAGCGAAGCAGGCTCAGATAGGATTCATGATATTGTTCGCTGTTGAAGAGCGCTTTGCCGTAAGGCAACAAAAGATCGTCCCGTTGATCGTCAAGGTGAACCGCTTGGGCATAAAACTGACAGGCCTTTGAAAAATTGCCCACCTGGGTATACACTCTTCCCAAGCCAATAAATGCTTCGATAAACCGGTTGTCTTCCAGAATGGCTCGGCGATATCCAGCGATGGCACTCTCCCAAGAGGCCTTCTTCTCAAACCGTAATCCAGATTTATAGTAGTCCTTGGCCTGGTTATTCTTCGTTGAAAGCTGCGGACCGGCACATCCTATCCAACAAAGACCCATCAACAACACAAACCTCATGAAGCCTCCTGTCTTCCGAATCTAAAACCTGAAAATAATAGACTGTTCCACAGTGCACGATCCTTTGGAAAGCGGTATTCGCGAGAACTGCACCTGCATGAGAATAGTTTCAAGGCAACTGATCATCCCCTTCTGATCCGTTCCGGTTTCCACAACCTCAATTTGATCCACCAATCCGCTCGGCTTTATGACAAAACGAAACCTGACCTTAAAGGAAACTGCATCTTCATTCGTGAAGTGTCTGCTATAACAGTTTGCAAAGTGCAGTGTCTTCCCCTGTATTTTTTCCAGCACCTCATTCTCGGTTCTGTTCTTATTGTAGACCACGGGCGCAGGACAAAATACGCTCAATCCTCCGGGGGCCGAACTCGTCAATAGAAAAATAATAACCCATGCCCAACCCATTAGGTATTTTCTCCCAATTCGTTTTCGTGAAAAACCAATGCGGTAAATGAGTAAATACTTACATCCGGGTTGCGCCACTCTTCTTTTCCGAGTCCCGCCTTAATACAGGTTTGTTCAAGAAATGTTTCCCGAATCCAGCCGTACTCCGTTGCAACCTGTGGCAGCAGTAAACCGTGCCTATAGCCTTTTTCAATCAGTAATCCATGCTCGCCGGGAACGATTTCGTCTATTTGCGTTACCTTTTTCATGGGGGTGAGAACCGATATTTCAATTTCGATGCGGTCAAGCTCTTCTGCCACGACCGGAGTAAACCGGTTGTCGTGCAGCGCTGCGGATACGGCTGCGTCCTTTACTGTTTCTGCCAATGGGTTCTGACTCTGCACATAGCCGACGCATCCCCGAAGTCGATGGTCGAGTTCCAGTGTTACAAAAACGCCAGCCTTCATTCTTAGAGTGGCGGTCCATTCCGCTTCCTTTGGTTCGACTGGGCCCTCTCTTTTTCCGACCGCACGCGCTATTGCCGCTCGCGCAATGCTCAACAGAATTCGCTTCTCATTGAATGTAAGTTCCGTCATACGCTTTTGCCTTTACAAGCACTGACAGTACCGCTTCTTCGGGGCACGGCATGCCGGTATAGATTCTGAACGCCTCAGCCGCTTGGCCAACCAGCATTCGGAGCCCTCCAACTGTCCTGCAGCCTGCACTCCGTGCCTGTCTCAAAAATAACGTGTCTTCGTAGACAAGGTCAAACGCTATTCCGATGTTTTTGAAGAAGTTCACTTCAACGGGCGAATATTCAGGAGTGCTCGCGGAAGTTGTTTGGACAACCAGCGCAATTTCTTCTTTCACATCCCGTTGCGACACATTTTCCAATGCGGTACAAGGCGCCAGTTTTTGAAAACCGCGAATAAGTTGTTCGGCACGCGCCCGGGTTCTGTTCATGATTTGTATTCGTCGAGGCCGGTGTTGTCGCAACAAGGCATACACGACTGCCTTGGCGGACCCTCCCGCGCCCAGAATAATCACCGACTTTCCGTCCAACTCTGCATTCCCGATGGCGTGACTGAATCCGATCCAGTCTGTATTGAATCCGTGCAATCGCGAATCGGTTATCCGAACCGTATTGACTGCACCGATCGCATTTACCTCATCTGATGCTTCATCAAGAAAATCCACCGTACGTTCTTTGACCGGCGCGGTAACATTGAATCCGGCATAACCCATCCTAAGACGGCTGATTACATCTTCCAATGTGGAACCGCTGACTTCAAGGGCTTCATAGGAACCTTGGAGATTGGTGAATGCAAAGGCGGTGTTGTAAATCAGCGGAGAAAGTGATCGGCTTACAGGCGATCCGATGAGCGCATATTTTTGAGAGGCCATTCGTTCCCTTACGGAAGAGGCCGTGTTACATCCGTGAAAACCAATTCATCTACTTTGGTCGGCAAGGAAACCGGTTTTGTCAGAATGGAACGCTTTCTCGCGGAGTCCTCCTTGACCAGGCAAAATTTGACTCCATCGATCGACTGCCAGTTCTTCCATTCAAAAGTCCCAAGCCCGCCGTCCTCAAGTTTATACGTCCACTTCTGAATTAGACCGTTCGTCTTGTTGAGGTAGGCCCAGTACTGATCACCGGGCGTCAGTCCCACACTATCGAAAGAAAGATGTAGCACCTCCAATCCGGATAGAGAATCGGTTCCCTCGTAAGTCAGATGTACTCCAGGATCGAGCAATTTCCAGGGCATCAGGAGCCAATACGTGTCATTGATGAATCTCCCATATCCATAGTCGATGAGTTGCTCAGCCTCTTTGCCTTGCAGTTGGTTTCCTTGGCGGTAGGCCGTTCCAGTTTTCTGGTTAACATCCTTGAATAATACAGCGTAGGATTTTCCGTCCCGCAATTTTCCCTCAACACGATATCGGCCATGGAAACGATCCCAAAGATGGCGGTGTCGTGCTATTTCCGTATCGTTTCGGGTAACTGCAAAATCAAATCTCAGAAATTGCTTGTTCTGAAACGCCTCCATACCCCCCATGGATTCGATCGTTTTTCTTGCCAAACGCCCTGCCGCGTCGGCCGGCGCTTCGGGTGAACCGGCAATGCAACCGGACCATATAATGCAGGCAGCAAGAAATAAATACTTCATCCTTGGGAATTGATCTTGGCTTTTTGGAGCGCAATGTAATTTTCATCCACGATCTTCCAACGGACTTGGAAACCCGTGCCGACTCGAACGTCGTAGACAAGAAGATATTTACCGGAAGTCAAACTGTAGATCGTCACCTGGACAACTTTTTCATTGGGAATTCCGGACAGATTTTCAAAGAGACCAAACGCTGAAAGCGTGGATGCTCCGATCTCAGATCCTGTTTCTGAACTTAGAATATAAGGCAAAGGCCGATTCGCAAGCTTGAATTCGGAGCTTTGTGTCATGTTGGATCCTATGAAGACGCCGCCCACTGTGCTTCCCAGAATCACAACCATCGACAGCGGATGAAAGATGGCCCCTACTCCGCCTTCACCTGCCGCCGACCCGACCGCATAGCCACCTCCAAAGCCTACCAAGGCGCCTACGACTCCTCCGATCATCATGTTGTTTTTTGCGCCGGCTCCCGTAATCCGAATATTGGTAACTACCTCCTCCGGCAATTCAATGGGCACCCCATTCTGATCGATCAATAGATTGCCGCCTGAAACGCCCAAAAGCTGCGCACCAAATTCTATATCCTTGCCTATGACGATACTGGCTTTCTTACCACTCATATTTGTTTTGCTTGCCTGCCAGTCCGTTTGGGACATCTGCCTGACGCTTGCGCCACACCCGGTTATCAGCAGTCCCCCAATAATCAGAATACTCAATTTCTTCATAAGTCTCCTTATAATGACAAATTTTCTAAGAACCGCTCGGCGTCAATAGCCGCCATGCATCCGGTTCCGGCAGCAGTCACTGCCTGACGGTAATAATGATCTTGTACATCTCCACAGGCAAAAACGCCATCAATATTTGTTTTTGTGCTCTTCTCTTGTGTAATCAGATAGCCGTTTTCGTCCATGTCCAGAATTCCCTTGAACATCGTAGTATTCGGCTGATGACCTATGGCAAGAAACAGACCCTCCGTGGGCACTTCCCGGATTTCGTCGTTAACTGTGCTCTTGATCTTGAGTGCCCTAATATGCGAGTCCTTCGTCCCGACTATATCTACAACCTGCGAATTCCACATGAATTTGATCTTCTCATTCTTCATTGCCCGATCTTGCATGATCTTTGAAGCCCTTAATGAATCCCGCCGATGGATGATCGTTACGCTGTCTGCAAATCGGGTCAGGTAGTTGGCTTCTTCCATCGCGGTATCACCTCCGCCAATGACGTGAATGTTCTTTTTCTTAAAAAAGAAGCCGTCACAGGTTGCG
>JAGQUY010000333.1 GCA_020438245.1 Bacteroidota bacterium | reverse complement strand
ATAAGAGCATCCGGCGAAAAAATCAAAGCGTATAAAGCGCCAGTCCCGGAGGACGCACAGATAGATTGACCAAGAAGGACGCAACGCCTGCAAAGACTCGGAATCCGGCACAGGCAAGAGGGCGGGTCGAGAGAAGGCTTTTATTGAAATTGGGTTTCAAAAAGTGAACTTCCGCTCGAAGGGGGTTCGAACGGAAGTTCGTGCGACTGGAGCAGATGGGAAAAAAGAGCAGCCCTAATTATGATAAAGGAGGTCGGGAGTCATAACGTAACTGCTCAAAGCCTTCATATAGTTTGCACGTTCAAAGGCCGACGGATCGGGACTGGAGCGCTGGCTCATGCTTCCCTTCATTTGTTTGACGGATTCGTACTCGTGCACCTTCATCCACTCCTCAAGGCGATTCAGGATTTCTCCAATTTGGCCGATGCCGTTCTTGAGTATCGTGGAACACAACATGGTCACGCTGGCTCCTGCCATGAGACTTTTGAGGACATCCTCGTGCGTGTGAATGCCGCCGGTTGCCGCCATGTCTGCCTTGATCCGTCCGTACAGAATAGCCAACCAACGGATCGCCAGCCGCAGTTCATGAGGCGAACTCAACACCACATTTGGCACTACTTCCAGACTCTCAAGATCAAAGTCCGGCTGATAGAACCGGTTGAACAGTACAAGACTTTGCACTCCTGCATCATCGAGCTTCTTGGCCATGTTGCCCATGCACGAGAAGTATGGACTCAGCTTTACGGCAATCGGAATATTGATCTGTTTGAGTTGCTTCACAATGTTGAGATAACTGTCTTCCAATTCCTGCGACGTTTTGTTGATATCGGCCGCCACGTAGTACATGTTCAATTCGATGCCATCCACACCGGTTTGGGCGATTTCCTTTGCATAGCTGATCCAGCCGGAGTTGGAGAATCCGTTCAAACTGGCAATCACGGGAATTTCCAACAATCGCTTGGAGAGTTGCAGGTGGTTCAGATATTCCTCAGGTCCGTGATTGTAATTGTGCAGATTGACGAAGTAGTTCAACGCCTCGGAGAAACTCTCTGTTCCGTGAGTGATGTGGTAAAACGTCTCGAGAGATTCGTGTCGTATTTGTTCCTCAAAAAGGGAATACATAACGACCGCGGAAGCGCCCGCCTCCTGCAGCTTTTGCAGGCTCACCAAGTTTCTGGAAAGAGGGGATGCCGATACAACCAGCGGGTTCTTAAGATTCAATCCCATGTAGGTAGTCGTGAGATCCATGGCCGTTACTCTCCGGACTTTGTTTCGATGATTGGAATAGTTTTCTTTTGGCCGTTGGGACCGTAATGCAGGGTGGCCATCTGTTCATAGAAATGCCATCGCTTGTTGATATCGTCCTGAGCCAGCTCGGCCAGCTGTCCTGCCGTGGCCGGATCGCTCTTGGACAACATCTTGTACCGCATTTCGCTGTAAGCGTAGTCCTTGAAGCTCGTCGTCGGAGCCTTTGAATCGAGCGTCAGCGGGTTTTTTCCTTGATCGGCATTGTCGGGATTGAAACGATAGAGCAGCCAGTGACCCGAATCGGCAGCCGCTTTTTGCTGACGCATGCCCTGACCCATATTGATACCATGGGCGATACAATGACTGTACGCTATGATCAACGACGGTCCCTCATAAGCTTCCGCTTCAAGGAACGCTTTAACAGTCTGAGCATCGCTGGCTCCCATCGCGACCTGGGCCACATAGACATGTCCCGCGCTCATCGCCATGAGTCCGAGATCCTTTTTGCTGAATCGCTTGCCGCCGGCTGCAAATTTTGCAACGGCGCCGCGGCTGGTTGATTTGGATGCTTGTCCGCCGGTATTCGAATACACTTCGGTGTCGAGTACCAGTATGTTCACATTGCGCCCGGAGGCCAATACGTGATCGAGACCTCCATACCCGATGTCATAAGCCCAGCCGTCCCCGCCGACAATCCACACCGATTTTTTGACAAGTAGATCGGCTACAGTCAGAAGTTGGCCGGCTTCCGGTAATTGCAAGGTGGCCAGTTTTTTCTTCAACTGATCGACGCGCTCCCGCTGTTCGAAAATGTCCGCTTCCGTTTTTTGAGGGGCTTCCAGAATAGCCTTGGCAAGATCGCCAAGATTGGCGGAAAGGCGGGTCAGCAATTCGCGGGCAAACTCCACCTGCTTATCAACGGTCAGCCGGAAGCCCAATCCGAATTCGGCATTGTCTTCAAACAGAGAATTGCTCCATGCCGGTCCGCGTCCGTCCCTGTTTTTCGCCCACGGAGTGGTTGGCAGGTTGCCGCCGTAAATACTTGAACAACCGGTGGCATTGGCAATCAGCGCACGATCCCCGAACAACTGACTCAGCAGTTTCAGGTACGGTGTTTCTCCGCATCCCGAGCAGGCGCCTGAAAACTCAAACAACGGCTGCATGAACTGCGAGCCTTTGACCGTGTTCGTTTGTACTGTTTTGCGATCGGGATCGGGGAGATTGAGGAAGTAATCCCAGTTGAGGCGCTCGGTTTCCCGAAGCGGTGGTTGGGGTGCCATATTGATGGCTTTGAGCCGGACTTCCTGCTTGTTCTTCGCAGGGCAGACATCCACGCAAAGACCGCAACCCGTACAATCTTCCGGAGCCACCTGAATCGTATACATCTGCCCGGGATATTCCTTGCCCCTGTACGGAACCGCTTTGAAGTCAGCCGGCTTATCGGCAAGCAGTTTTTCGTCGTACACTTTTACACGGATGGTCGCATGAGGACAGACCAATACGCACTTGTTGCACTGTATACAGACGTTCGGATCCCACACGGGTACTTCCAAGGCGATGTTTCGTTTTTCCCAACGTGCGGTATCCGACGGAAACGTCCCATCGACGGGCATGGCGCTCACCGGCAGGTCGTCTCCGTGTCCTGCTATCATTTTGGCCGTTACGTCTTTCACAAAATCCGGAGCCGCGTTCATCCATTCACTCACCGCAATCTCTTTGCCGGTCACCTTGGACGGCACTTTCACCTCGAAGAGATTTTCGAGAGTCTTGTCAACGGCATTGAAGTTGATGCGGACGATTTCATCACCCTTTTTCCCGTACGTTTTCTTGATCGATGATTTGATGGCCTCTATGGCTTTGTCTTTCGGGAGGATGTTTGAAATGGCAAAGAAGCAGGTTTGCATAATCGTATTGAACCGTCCACCCATTCCGGTTTCTTTGGCCACGTTGTATCCGTCGATGACGTAAAATTTCAATTTCTTGGTGAGAATGGATTCCTGAACCGACTTGGGAAGTTGATCCCAAACCTCATCCGGTCCGTACGGGCTGTTCAACAGGAAAGTACCGCCTTCGGTGATGGAAGACAGCATGTCATACTTTTCCAGGAAGCTGAATTGGTGACACGCGACGAATTTCGCCGAATTGACCAGATACGCAGAAGTGATTTGCTCGGGTCCGAAACGCAAATGCGACACCGTAATCGAACCCGATTTCTTGGAGTCATACACGAAGTAGCCCTGGGCGTAATAGTTCGTATCCTCACCGATAATCTTGATCGAATTCTTGTTCGC
>JAGQUY010000332.1 GCA_020438245.1 Bacteroidota bacterium | reverse complement strand
TAATATCAAGTTTTTACAAGACTTAAAAATGGTATCAAGAAACCCTCAAAGAATCAAGGCAAGACGTTATTTTGCTCTTGCCTTTGATTGCACCCGAAGGTATAATCGGCCACCCTAACCCAAAGGAGCTTTATGAAGAAAACACTTATCCTTCTCACGCTTGTTGCCCTCTTCGGCTGCAGCAAAGAACCCAATTCGATGGATGATTTTACCCGCTTGGTCGGCAAGATCCAATCGAAGAGCAAAGAGATCGGCAATATCAATATGGAAATTGCAGATGCGGTTCAAAAATTCAATGCAAACCGGAAGGCAGACGAGCAAATTGAAATCCCGGACAGCGCCTACGGACTGAACAAAGAACAGCTCAAGCTGGTCCAGGATATGATTCAAAAAGAACAGGACCCGACGTATCGCGGACTGCTCACTCAAATCGTCGACAAGAACAAACAGATCCAGAAACTCAGCGAAGATTTGGAAGACGTCAAGGCGAAATTACCAAAGCCCTATTCGGTTAAAGAAGGCGACAGTCACTATAACGTGTGCTTCAATTTTCTGACCAAGGAAAAAGGGCTTTCCAAAGAGCGGGCCAATGAGCTGCTTCAACAGTCCTTCCTCGCCGACGACCTTCTGCCCGGTTTCAACGTGTGGTTGTATTACAATGACGATGTGTTCGGAACGTTTGTCAATCAGGGTTCTGTGAAGATTTCACCGAATCAGTTTGCCCGCATCATTCGCAAGAAACAGATCGATGCGGCAAGACAGGAAGTAATGGAACAAATGAAAAACGGAGAAGAAACTCCAAAACCATAGAACGTTTTCGAACTGAAAACTGAGAAAGGGTTTGTGCTGAACAAACCCTTTTTTTTGTACTGTCGCTGAACCCCGAGTTACAGTTTACCACCGGCTACTTTTCTGTTTTTCTTCCCTTCGTGAGCCATATACCCCAATAAGCATCGTACGGATGGACATCTTCGGTAACCTGCCCGTCTTTGTACACAGGCAAGCTGTCGTTAACCCAGGCAAAAATTCCCCCGTAGAGATTTCGGACGTTGGTATACCCGGCCGCGATAAGTTTTTCTGCGACCACTGAACTTCGATAACCCACAGAGCAATAGACGATGATCGGCGTTGCCTTGTCGATGGAAACAATCCGGGCAGCCTCAAAAGAATCGTATGCAACAAGACGGGCATCCTTCAGATGACTGACCGCGAATTCTTCTTTCGACCGCGTATCGAGAAGTACAAGACGCTCCTTTGCCATCAGATCGGCCAGCGAATCGGCGTGGATGTGAACTACGTTAAATTTTTGATAGAGCGTGTTGAGGAAAGCACTGTACATGGCATTTTGAGCGGACAGGGAATCAAATACAAGAAACCACGATAGCACAATCAGCCATGTAATTCGTCCGGCCCTCACCGTCGAAAAAAATTTAGGATATCCTGCGTTTGTCTTTCCATCCCCTTGTTCCCCGGGATTGGGCACCGGCCGCGAGTTGAGAAACGCCGTTCGACTTGCGTCGCATGTAGTCGTGCACCGCGGCGGCAACGGCGGCCATATCCTGTTCCTTGTGAATCAACTTCTCGGCGGAAAACTCCTGCGCAACAAATCCCGTATCAAAATCGCCAGCGATGAATTTTGGATGTTCCATCACAAACAAGCAAAATGGGATGGTCGTTTCAACACCAACGATGGCATATTCACGCAACGCCCTTCGCATGCGATCAATCGCCTGAGCGCGATCGCGGCCGTACGCGATCAGTTTGGAAATCATAGGGTCGTAATAGATCTGAATAGTGTCTCCCTCAAAAATACCGCTGTCCTCCCGAATGCCGGGCCCGTACGACGGTTCCAAATGCTCCACTTTGCCAATCGACGGTGCAAAGTTGTTCTCGCAGTCCTCTGCATAAATCCTGCATTCGACCGCATGACCGTGTATTCGAACCTCTTCCTGCCGGAGGGGCAGTTGTTCGCCGGCCGCAATGCGGATTTGCTGATGAACGATATCGATGCCGGTCACCATCTCGGTAACCGGGTGTTCCACC
>JAGQUY010000331.1 GCA_020438245.1 Bacteroidota bacterium | reverse complement strand
GAACTGAAACCGACCGATTATGTCATTTTTCCCATGCCGATAAGAGAATTCAAAGTATTTTTTAAACAACAATTCAATAATTTCGGCCGAATATATTGGCTACCTGTTGATCTCCGTCAAGATGGCAGCATAAAGATTGCCATGCCGGGTTTAGAATTTCCGCGCATTCGATACACAACCCTTTCGGGGTTCAGTAACTACAAGATGAATGTGTCGTTGCCGGACACGCTCGTCAAGAGTAAACGATCATTCATTGTTGATTCAGTATCCCTTCGGAAAGAAAATGCATTTGATTCCGCGGCCGCATTCATACCCCTTTCCGATCGGGAGGATTCGGCGTACATGAATATCAAACGCGGCGATTCTTTCGGAAAACTCTTCAAGCCGAAAGGGAGCCTTTCCCGGTTTGTAAAAATAGAAGATGAGTACAACGACAGCGTAATCGTGAATAAACCAAAGACATTTTGGCAACGGGGACTGGAACGACTTTCACCCGACCTGAGGTTCAATCGGGTCGAAGGATTTCACACTGGACTCAAGATCAAACTGATTGATCGAGGTCCCTTTCTCCTTACCAGCCGGGCAGGGTATGCTTTTCAGGATGACTCGTGGTTTTATGGAGGGGAAGCACGTTTTAAAACATCAAGTACGTATCGTCCATGGGTCGGGACTGACTACTACAGAGGTGTTGAAAGTCGATTTGTCTCAGACAACTATCCGGAGTTGGTTGGCAGTTTTATGCCGTTGCTCGGGTACAGCGACTACTACGACTTTTATTCCAGCCAGCGTTTTGGCATTACGGCCGGCATGACTCTGCCGCTTGAAATTTCTCGATCGTCGCAGGCATCCGGACGCGACCAAGTCGATGTACAGCTTAGATATGGACAAGACATCCAGAAATCTGCAGCCAAGCAGACCGATCTGGACCTCCTGGGACGCAAACGACCCCAACCGCCAAACCCTGCGATAGAAGAGGGTACGCTTCGATCGTTGACTTTTGGGGTTCAATACGGCGAAGACTATATTCCGTTTGGATTTGTTGGTCAAAACCGCATTGAATTGAATGTGGAATACAGTTCTTCTTCAATCCTTTTAAGTGATTTTGATTTTGTAACATACAAAATGTCTGCCGATTGGCGGTTTCCGACCTTCCTGCAACGACGTATGCTTCCCAACGTGCTCGACGTACATGTCGTCGCGGGTACGTATACCGGCCATTTGCCCGTTCAGCGGTTCTCGATCATCGATGGTTCACTGCATGCATTTACTCCCTTTGGATCATTCAAAACGTTGAGAGGGGACCATTACGAAGGGGAAAAATACGCCGCGGTCTATTGGGAACACAACTTCAGAACGGTTCCCTTTGAATTGATCGGGTTGCGATGGTTTGCAGAAAAATCAATCAGCGTCCTTATTCACGGGGCGAGCGGCCGTACCTGGATTTCCAAACAACGGTTCCCGGCTTTGGGCTATTTGCCGAATGTGCCGGGTCGGTTTCATCATGAAATCGGGGCCTCTTTAAGCGGAATTTTCGGACTGTTTCGGTTGGATGCGACGCGCAGACTGGATCGAAGGGATTTCTTTCTTGGTTTGAGTGCAGCCAGGCTTTTCTAATCGACTATTTTTCCCGGATTGCACAGATTCAGGGGGTCAAGGACGGCTTTGAGATTGCGCATGAGAACAAGGTCCTGTGGCGGGCGTCTTTTTGCAAGGAGGTTCTTCTTCAGTAATCCGATTCCATGTTCGGCACTGATGCTACCGTCATACCGCCGGATAAGCTCACAGATCTGACTTTCCATTTTTTCGGTTTCTTTTGAAAACGTTTCCTCCCCACGTTGATTCCGATCAACAAGATTGACATGTATATTACCATCCCCGATATGACCGAAGAGGAATATCTGGCAATCGCTGAAGTTGCCAGTCAGCATATCTTCGAGCGCTTTTACAAAATCGGCCATTTTTGACACGGGAACGGCCACATCGCTCTTGTGGAAGCGGCCCATGTGAAAAATACTTTCTGAAATCGTGTCGCGCAGCGCCCACATGGATTTGAATATCTCAGGGGTGGAAGCAATGACTGCGTCTTCGAAAACAGATTGGTCGGATAACGATTCCAGGAACGTCTCAAGATCAATGGCCGATTCGTCGATTTCAAGCAGTGCATAGAATGGATAGGTCGCCGAAAACGGATGAAGGCTTTGGGGGCGATAGGCTTGTACAGCTTCCATACAAGGACCGGCAATAAATTCATACGCGGTTATGTTCAAGCCGGTCAACCGGGCATGCCGAAGCAAAGACAACGCATTGTTCAGGTGGTTAAAAGCAATTATCGAAAGTTGGAGCCGGGCCGGTTTCGGAACCAAGCGGACGGTCGCCCGGGTGATCAGACCCAGCGTACCCTCGGCACCAATGAACAG
>JAGQUY010000330.1 GCA_020438245.1 Bacteroidota bacterium | reverse complement strand
TGGCGGCCGCAGTAAGAAACGCGGCAGACGAAAAGTCTCCGGGAATGGTCATACTCTTAAATGAAAAAGAACTGCCTCCCGAAATGCACAACCAACCATTCTCATAAAACAGATTTGGCAGAAGTCTCTCGGTGTGATCTCTCGTGCCGAAGCTGTCCCTGACTCTGGTCACACCCTGTGCAAACAGCCCGGCCAGCAAGATGCCCGTCTTGATTTGAGCGCTCGGCACGGGAATCTCATAGTCTATACCATGCAGCGAACGTCCATCAATGGTCATTGGCAAATGGTCACTTCCCGTAAGTTTTATCGATGCACCCATTCGTTCCAACGGATCCGTAATCCGTCGCATGGGCCTGCCGGAAAGAGATTCATCACCGTGAAGACTGCTCTTGAAAGGTTGACCAGCGAGCACTCCCGCCAACAGCCGTGTTGTCGTACCCGAATTGCCACAGTCCAGCGGTGCCACGGGAGCACACAGTCCCTGTAAGCTGACGCCTTCGATGTTAACCTCAGTACCTTCCTGATGAATCGGAACCCCGAGACCGCCTAAAACTGTCAACGTTTGCCGGCAGTCCTGTCCGGTGGAAAAATTCCGCAACGTACAATGGGATTTACTGATCGCAGCCAGAATAGCGGCGCGGTGGGCAATGGACTTGTCTCCGGGCAAAACTGAATCAATAAAAATACGCTCCGAAGGTCCCGTTATCAACATTCACATGACTGGTTGGATGGTCAATTTGCCTGTAGAACCTAACAAACCTTCGAAAGAAAATCAATCGGCAATTATACTATCGAGCGGTAACAAACCAGACGGGATTGCTGTAACAAAAACAGCCCTTGCTGGTCAGCGCTTCACAACGCAGATATCCTTCACCCGATCCGCCAAGCGGGCCCATGGTTTTGCTGAAACATTCCGCGTTAGGACTTGCATCAAACCAAAGTTCTTCTTTTCCTCCAAGGTGACCTTTGAAAATCCTCACCTTTTCGAGCCATCCAAATTCCTGTGACGAGAGAGCATTTATCATAACTCGGTCGACAGGGCCTTTGCAAGTCTGTCCGACAATGTACTCGGATCCGGTGCGGTCTGCAATGGACACGGTCGCAAACGGACCATTCCCGATCACCAGGTGACCCCTCTTCAGGGCATCAATCAGCAGGGCAACCGATCGCTTTCCGGGAAGAAATACGGTCGACCGCATCCGTCCAAACTGTTGAAAATTCTCTTTTTCGCCTATACGCCAAAAGGGCTTATCGATCTGGCGATATCGATTAAAATTCCCGTGTGCATCACTGCCGGCCGCTATAAATATCCTTTGGCCCTCCAGAAGACCGGCAATCCACCGCCGCAGACCGCGGTGAAAGGATTTATTGTCCACTCCGTTGAGTACCTGATAATGCCGGAGCGGCGGATAGCGCCAGTCCTCGTCGGTCCACGAACCTCGTTTGAGGAAAAAACGTTCCAAAGCCGGCGGTTCATCCATGGGATGCGCAGCAACGACCAGCGAAGTGTTTGAAGACAATACCAGTGCATCCTCGATGGTCAGTTCAGCATCGGTATGAAACCATTTCTCCGCAGAATCACCGGAACCGGGAAAATACCCGGAATCGTTGAAAATGAGCAGATGAACGTTTCGTCCTTCCGCATTGGCACACGATACCTCTTCACCCGGAATGATCGTTACATCCTTGGCAGATTTGTTCAGAGATCGGACTTCTTCCTGAAATCGCTTCCACTTTCGGAGGGAAGGACTGTTTCGGAGGTAGTTGTGCTCTTCATCGTCCAGATCGTAGGAATGATCCGTGATCGCAAAAAAATCAAGCCCGATACTTGCTGCCACCTGCAGCATCGCCTCCGGTGGTGCCCCGAACTCGATTTGGTCACTGGTGTAACTGGAATGGGTGTGCAAATCACCGTGAATCCATCCGGCCGATCCGGGAAATGACTCCTTGGCACAAAATATTCGAAACGCACGGTGGCTTGTATGCGGCAGATTATCCGCCTCCGCAGTTTTTGGTTCCGTGCCGACCCGGTAGAAAACAATCGGAAGGCAATGCACTGTCTGTCCCTTCAGGTCTGGCGATAACTCTATTTCGAACGTTCGATGCCACCACGAATCTCCGATGATGGTCGAAACGGCAAACGATCTGGTCTCAGAATATCCTGGTGCTTCCAATTTCACTTCCAGGCGATCAAGAAATATCGGAAATCGATCCGCATCTTTGACGAGCAACAAGACGGGCAGGCTACGATCCGGCGCGATCCGGAAAGGAGCATCCGTGATAATTTCGGGTTCCCTTATTCGGTATCGGCTGAACGGCAAGTACCGGAAGGCATAGTGCAGTTCGGGATACAGAAGTCCAAGCGGAAGAAGGGACCGGATCCATTCCCATTCAAAGGATGGTATCATGCAAGATCCGTTTGACTTGAGATTCTAGCTGGCCTGAGGGATGTATTTGACCATGCGTACGTGAGTGTTCCCCGGGTGGATATTGAAGGTAACTTCATCCATGACCTTCCGAATAAGGGCAATGCCAAGGCCACCGCGGGCGTGTTTCTGAAGGCGTTCTTCAGGACTCTCCAACGAGCTTGGGTCAAAACCCTGACCTTCGTCGCTGATCGTGATAGAAATTCGTTCTTCGTCGGTTTCAACCTGAATCGCAATTTCTTTGTCATCCTTGAAGTGGTAGGCATGCTTGATCACATTGGCGCACGCCTCATCTACGGCGAGTTCAATTTCTCCTATGGAGTCTTCCGAAAACCCCTGCTTCCTGGCAATCGTGATTACAAAATCACGAATGATTTCCAGGTTGTCGGTCCGACTCGGTATGTTCAGCGTAAAAACGTTATTTTCCGCCACAATGACTTTCCATCCGTTATGCGGTCTTATCGCCCCGCTCAAATTTTTCATGAGCCTCATCTGGATTCTTGACGATTTGATAAATCGTCGGGAAGCCAAGGAGGTCAAACACCTTGAACACTTTCGGTGACATCGAACACAGTTTGATATCGCCCTGGTTGTCCCTGACGGTCTCGATGAAACCCATAAAGACGCCCAATCCGGCGCTCGAAATGTAATTGAGATCCTGAAAATCAACGATAATTTTGTAGCGACGTTCGTCGACCAGTTTCTGCAATTCATTTTCGAAGTTGGGATACGTGTGGGCGTCCAAGTACCCTTTCAGGTACAGGACCGACACGTCGATATTGTCCTTGCGAATAACCTCGAAACTACTCATGAAACTTTCCTGATCTTTTTTGGATGAAAAATCAAAGACGTAACGGGCTATGTTAAATGAAATCTGTTTTTATTGCAAGGCATATCTTACCCTTTAAGTCTGCATTCGATCACTTAATACCGAAGAGGACGGCAAACGCCGCTCCACGGGCTGTTCCAGGGGTTTCGTTTTGAGAACGACGCATGTCAAATCATCGTGGATGCCTGTTGCGCTTGCAAAGCGTTCGACGGCCTGCAGAATGGCACTACGAATTGCCTCCGCATCCAAATGTCGTACCGCCTGAACCACCTGTTGCAGGCGTTCGTCGCCAAACTCTTCGTTCTGGCTGCTTCTTGCTTCAACCAGACCGTCCGAGTACAACACGAATACGTCGTCCGGTTCTATCGTGATAGTCTGCTCCTCAATAGAATTTCTGAAATGGGAACCGCCGTCGAGTCCCAAACCGATGCCATTCGGACGGGCGAATTCATGACCGCCGGCTTGAACATGCAACAACGGACAGTGGCCTGCCCGCGCAAAGGTCAACTGGTTCTTGGAGAGATCGTAGTCCACGTAGATAAGCGTAATAAAAGATTTTCGGTCCATGCTGCCAAACAACACTTCGTTTACGGCGACAAGGAGCTCTTTAGGCCTTTTATAAATGCCTGCCAGCGCCTGAATAATACCCTTGATCTCGGCCATGTAAAATGCTGCTGAGGTTCCTTTTCCGGAGACGTAAGCAACAACGATGCCTGTTCGCCATTCCTCTAACTTTATGAAATCGTAGTAGTCCCCCCCCACCTCGTTGGCCGGAATGGTCATCGCACTTACATCCAACCTCACCTTATCGTTCGTGATTCTGGGTGTTTCCTGGGGGATAAGGCGCATTTGAACTTCGTGGGCAATTCGAAGTTCTTCCTGCAGTCGTTCTTTTTCCAATGATGCCTTGACCAGCCTTGTGTTTTCAATGGCCACAGCCGCTTGGTTGGCAAAAGCTGAAATTGTCGCGACATCGTCCTGATCGAATCCGAACGCAATCGATTTGACCGCATAGATAATTCCGGCGAATCCCTCTGTTGTAACCAGGGGAATTGCGGCAATCGATTCGATCGGCGTTTTGATCAAATCTCTGGTCATCTTGTCCCTTTTAACCTGGCTCAGGACAGCGGGCTTTTGGTTCGCCAGAATCCAATCAACCAGCGGGTGAAGATAGTGCAAGTAGTCAAGGTCATTGGAGGGAATCATCTTGGATAGTTTGTCACCGCTCAGATATTTCTTGGAGCTGACTTCAAGAAAATGGACGTGAAAAGGCGGGCGTGTTTTCAGACCCACAAAGCGGAAGTCCTCCCTTTTGGAAGGATTTTTTTCCCGGCTGATTTCAACCCAGCAGGCATTTGAATTGGTTGCCTCACAAACCAAGTCGGTTACCGCGATGATAATCTTTTCGAAATCGAAAACGGAAATAATGGCCCGGCTCAAGGTATAGATGGAATTGATTTCCTTGACCCTTTTGTCATAGATCGCGGCAGCGGGCAGGTGCAGCAGCGAATTCACCGTGGTCGTTACCGTATAGGCGAATATGAAAATGGTCGTCAGAAACAAAAATGCCCCGGCGGCAATGGAATACGACTCCACCATGTCAGAGAGCGTAACTCCGCTCCCGATGGGCAGCGCCAGCAAGCCGGAGTTAAGAAAAATAAAAAGGAGTCCGGCGAGAAACGTAAAGAACTTCTGTCTGCGATTGAGCACAGCAACCCATCCAACCCGCAACGCATTTACGCCAAGCAGCCCGGTTGTAATCAGTAGCAACACAAACGTCAGCACGTGATTCGCCTTGGGATCATATCGGAGCGGACGGCCGGTTAGCGTGGCCGAGACAATGGTCAAGACTCCGAAGAAAACAAATAGGTTAAAATAGGTTTGGGTGTTTTTCTTCCGTCTGAAGAAGATAAGGCTGTGAACCAGTCGCAGAGAAGTGGCAAGCGCCAGGATGGATACCATTCCTATCACATTGGCAACCAGAACGGCAGGCCACGTTCCGGCACGCATTGCATAGCCTCCCGCATAAGCAGGAGGGATAAAATCCGGCTGGAT
>JAGQUY010000329.1 GCA_020438245.1 Bacteroidota bacterium | reverse complement strand
GCGAACGGCAGCATGGCGAGTCCGGCCATCGACGGAAGATAACCCTGAAGCTGAACCATGTTAAGTGACAAAAAGAACATGCCGACACCGAGCGCTCCGTAAAGAAAGAGCGTGAGTAAATTGGTTCCGCTGAACGTTTTGGATCGAAAGAGATGAAGCGGCATCATGGGGTCACTAGAATGCTGTTCCCAGATCACAAAAGAAACAAGCAGCGCTGTTCCGATCGCGAGTGTGCCAAGTACTCGCGGATTCACCGGCCCCAGGGAAGGCATCGCAATAAAACCGTAGGTCAGCGAAGCCAATCCTGCTGCAGCAAGCAGGGCCCCAGGATAATCAAGGTTTGTAGAAGCGGTGTCATCCCGACTTTCGGGAACATGGACATAAAGCGCGACGAGAGCAATCAGACCGAGCGGCAGGTTGATCAGGAAAACTCCTCTCCATAATCCCGCGTCTGCGAGAAGTCCTCCAAGAACCGGGCCGATCACGGTGACAATCGTTGCAAACATCGACCATACGCCGATGGCCTTACCTCTGCGTTCGGGCGGAAAGACGGACGTCAGGATGGAGAGACTACCCGGAACCATAAGGGCTCCGCCCAATCCCTGCACGACACGTGCAGCTACCAGCCATTCCGCCGACGGCGCCAAACCGCAGGCCAAGGATGAGCCAATGAATATCCAGATGCCCGTAATGAAGACTTTCTTTCGGCCCAACTTGTCACCGGCCGAACCGCCAATCAGAATGAACGAAGCAAGCATCAAAAGATAAGCGTTGAGAATCCATAGGACGGTTTCTCCGGAAGCCTGAAAATCCGCCTGTAAAGCGGGGATGGCAACATTGAGCGCGGTACTGTCGATGAACGCCATGCTCGACGCCAAAATGGCGGCAAATAGGGTCCAGAACTCAGTACGCGACTGTGGAGTGTTCATTTGCCGCCTTCCACCCCGTGCACCGGGGCTTGGTATCCAAAAGTAGTTGATGTGAAAAGAATCGCCGATTAATTTAGACCAGCGTGGGGGTAATTCACAGAATTTTTTGTGGAAATCTGAATACCACTGAGGGAACTCAAGTACGTATTCTCAATTGCATGGTGATCGGAACAATGTTGCACAAGTCTTGATGGCCGCAACGATCCACAGGATAAAGTACCCGTACGATTCCAAGCTCAGGATTGGATGCCGGATTTTGGCGATCAAGCGTGGAAGGAGTGGACATCCTCTTTCAATCTGTTTATTTTCAAGAGTTCTCGATTTTCTAAACCGCGAAAGGCATAATGAGCGCCCATGGGAAAAATCTACGAAGAAATCACGAGCGAATTATCAGCATGGATCCGCAGTCAAAAACTCTTTTTTGTTGCAACCGCACCGCTCCGGGCAGACGGACTGGTCAACTGTTCACCAAAAGGCATGGATACGTTTCGCATTCTTGGCCCTCGTGAAGTAGGTTACCTCGACCTTACCGGAAGCGGGATTGAAACCATTGCCCATCTTAAAGAAAATGGACGCATCGTTTTCATGTTTTGTGCATTCGAAGGACCACCAAAAATTGTTCGCTTGTATGGCCGGGGATCCGTTGTAGAGGCAACTACTCCCGAATACGATGCGTTGAAGTCATCCTTTACAACCTATTCAGGAGCGCGTGCCATTGTCAAAGTTGATGTGACGCGCATCGGGGATTCCTGCGGATTTGGAGTTCCACGGTATGACTTCAAGGGCGAAAGGGATACTCTGGTACGATCTGCTGAGACCAAAGGGACCGATGAACTTTCGCGCTACTGGGCGGAAAAAAACACCCGGAGCATCGACGGCCTGCCAGGATTGGGAACCTAACGGGAATGAGCTAAAGGGATTTCCTTTCTTCTTACTGTATTTGGAGTGTGGGTTTCTGTCTCAAATAGTCATTGTCATTCTCTCTCCTGAATCACCTCAAAGGTACGAAGCCGATTGAGTGCAAATGCCAACTCGAAGTGTCTAAATTTCGAAAAGTCGCCCGACAGTCGGTCGCTTAAGACATCGAGTCCTTGTTCTTCCACGTCATCCATAACCCGATTCACCAGATCCTTCAGGGCGATTTTCCCATCCGCCAATCGGCGGGCATACTCCATTGCAAAGCCAATAGCCTTGGTCTGCGAAATTTCAATCAGCTGTTCCAGATCGGACAAATCGACAATTTGTTCTCCAAAATGAAGCCGGTGCAGGTCCGAGGCGGTAATTCTTTGCTTTCCGTAGTGGTTCTTTGAGTTAATACTGTTGCCAACAGGATACCTTTTTGTTTTTCGTATCGCATGGTCCTGGTCTTCTGATACTCGGTGAGTTGATTTTCCTGCAATCTCTTTCCCTCGAACGGTCACGTCCATCGGTCGATACGCTTTCATCTGCACGATCCGGTCAGCCACATCAAAATAATCCCCAACGCCGCCCGAAACAAGAATCGTCGAAATACGATTTTTCTCGTAAAAAAAGCTTACCCGGTCAATGAACGTTGTAATCGGTTCATCTTCTTTACGGACTAATTCCTGCATTTTGCGATCACGCACCATGAAGTTGGTTGCACAAGTATCCTCGTCCATCAACAGTGCCTGAACCCCCATTTCCACTGCTTCCATGACACTCGCTGCCTGCGACGTACTTCCACTGGCGTTTACGGTCGAAAACTCGGACGTATCCTTCTGGAACGGCAGGTTCCGGATAAACGGTGAAATGTCTGTCTTAACCACGTACCGTCCGCTGTATGAGCGTACCTTCACGGCTGCTTCAATGGTCACGCACCGTTCTCTGCCGTCACCCGAAACATGGTTGTACACCCCGGATTCGATCGCTTTTAGCAGGGTAGACTTGCCGTGATATCCTCCGCCGACGATCAGGGTAATTCCCTCGGATATTCCCATGCCCTGAATAGTCTGCCCGTCTGGAAGTCTCAGTTCAACCTCCATACTTGGAGGCGCCATGAAGGGAACTACCGTATCGGATTGCAAGGGTTCATCACTGGTGCCGCTGGCTCTGGGCAGGCGAGCACCGTTGGCAATGAACGCCACCAGCCTTCGAGCCGGCAGCTGTTCCCGTAGAAACCCCGCATTTTCGTGGGTAGCCAGGTGATCCTCGAGCTTTTGTGCATCCTCCCCGTGCCGAAAGAGTGAACGGTCGACGATGGCCGGCAGTTCCTCAAAAATCATTGTCTCTGCGGTTTTGGCTTGAATGATACGACCGCGTGCCGGAAGACCGAGAAAACATCGCACTTCTATTATAT
The DNA here is from genome assembly GCA_020438245.1 of Bacteroidota bacterium. GTDB lineage: Bacteria > CLD3 > CLD3 > SB21 > SB21 > JAGQUY01. The sequence continues at coordinate 2,080 of JAGQUY010000329.1, read as the reverse complement.
CCTTTTCCAATACGACGCTACTGCGTTCCAGAATGGTCTGACCGGGCTGGTGAATGGTTATCTTTCCGCTGTTTCCGGTGCCTCGCCCCTCGGCGGATAAATCTCGACTTGCCAGAAAAAATCGCCGGGCTAAGAAATCACGAAGTGCAACCTGCCGTGCTTTCGTACCGGTTTTGGCATTCAGGACTCTTGAATGGTCTCTCCGAACCCGGATGCGGTATATTCCGGTGTGCGAAGGCGCGTAGGGATCTTTCGGGATCTGGTGAATGATCAGCGTATAATCTGGAAATTCGAACGTACCGAGAAGCGCCTGATAGCTGCCATAATCTTCTCCCTCCAGATTCCGGATTTTATTGCGAAGAACATCGGGACTCGACATGCAAACCTCCGTCTCCAAGGTACGTCAACGATAAGCGTAAGACAACCCGGAAAACAGGATCACCGCGCTTTTGTGAAATCAATCTTGCGGAACGGACGGTACCGTGGTTGGCGCGAAGCGTTAGAAGCTTTTCAAAACAAGACCCAAACCGGCAGAACCTGAAATCAGAAGGACCGCCAAACGAAGCCATGTTCCGGTAATACGTGATTTTACAAAGTTGGAACATCCAAAACCGATGAGTACGCCGGGAAGCAACAATGCGCCGCTATACACTTCCCGCCAGCCGAACCATCCGCTGAGCGTCAGCGCGGTAAGCGACATGATCGCACTGATGATAAAATAGCCGGCCAGCGTTCCGCGCAGATAGTCGCCTGATTTATGCTGGAAAAGCAACGCCAGCGGCGGTCCGCCTATTGCTGCCGACGTGCCCATGAATCCGGAAAAGAAACCGGCACCTGCCAAACTTCTCTTCGTAATTCGTACCTGCAATCCGTTCAAGCTGAGAGCAACGGCGGCGACAACCAATCCACCGACAACCATTTTTAGGTCTTGCTCAGACACGGCGCGAAGGAGAAGGATGGCCAAAGCAATTCCCGGAATGCGGCCAACGACTGCCCACTTTATACCGGGAAGATCGACACTCTTAAGTTCGCGTCCAGCGGTTAAGATCGACAGGACGGTTGCTGCACAGATAACCGGACCGGGGACAAATTTCAGATCGATCAGCGCCAGGAATGGAACGGAAATCAATGAAAAACCGAAACCAATGGAACCCTGAACTACGGCGCCGGTCAACACAATCAATTGGGCGCAAAGCAGTTCATACACCGTCATTTCATGAATCAATTGTGGGGAAACTCCATTCTCAGATCACCGGTTGGGGAGGGTAAAATCATCAGGCATTTTCACAGCAACAACTCTGCCCTTCGCACAAAGTATTCCATTTACTAGTACAGTAATAGCAGAGACTACTTTTCTGGGTTTGGCTTCTTCTACCACCGCACGGATCTCGAGCGGTACGCCGATGGGAGTTGGCTTCAAGTAATTAACCTGCAGGGAGGCCGTAACAAAACGCGGAAAACTCTCACCGCCCGTCGGATTGAATCCTTCCTTGCGAGCGGAAACAGCAGCCGCTGTTCCGGTGCCGTGACAATCTATCAGGGAAGCAATCAGTCCGCCGTAAACGTACCCGGGAATGGCGGTATGTTCGGAGCGAGGGGTAAACACGGCGACGGTCTCTTCACCGTCCCAATAACTTTTAAGCTGGAGACCTGCTTCGTTGAGGCGGCCGCACCCATAACAATGACTGACGTCATCTGAATAGCAGTCCTGAAAAGCTTTTTCAGAATCCACTGACTTCACGCGGTTGCGGAACGGCCAAGAAGCTTTCCGATGGTTACAGGTCCGGTACCAAAAACTGAAAAAACAACAAGCAAAAATAAAACCAGCGAGGCCAATTCTAGCGACTGTCCGACGGTCATCAACCCCTCTCCAAGGTGAATGAAGACGATGGCACCTGCAACGACGGGAATCTGCACCAATGCGGCTGCACGTGTAAAGATTCCAAGTGCAAGAAAAAGACCGCCGATCAGATGGGCGCCGATGATGTACGAATACCACAAGTACACCTGCTGAACTCCTGCAAGGGATGTGATGAGAGACGGGTCGGCAAGCATAAGCGCTCCACGTATAAGAAGAGCA
>JAGQUY010000328.1 GCA_020438245.1 Bacteroidota bacterium | reverse complement strand
TCGCACTGGGAAACGACGGCACAGTCTACTTCGTAATGTGGGACAGCACTTTCTATGCACTTGACCCAAATGGCAATATCAAATGGTCAAGGAGAGGAATATTTACTGCTGATCCAATCATTGACAATCTTGGCCGAATCTACACGGCTTCAGACACGGTTTTCTGCTTCAACTCAGACGGCTCGGTCGCCTGGACCTTTTCCAATGATGCTCCAATAGAATATGGAGTCCGTCTAGTTCCAGGTCATACTCTAATCTTTTGCGGGTTTTATTTGAACGGCATAGTTGCGCTGGATTACAACGGGCACAAGAAGTGGTTTTATCAAACACGTCTTGATAACATCATTCATTTTACCATTCTCGTTGATCAAAAAGATAACACATACTTTAAGTGTGATAATGTGACCCTTCGATCTGTGAATAGCCTCGGCAGTCTCCGTTGGAGCCTTCTCGCGACCAACACCATCAGCGAACCAGTATTGAGAGGAAACTTTCTTTACTTCGGTAACGCTTTTATCTACCAAGTCAGTCTTGACTCGGGCGAAGCGGATTCAATCGCCGCCCTTGATCCGACACACTTTATTGACCCTTGGTCATCTCTATTGATAGATGACGCAGGAACAATTTATGGCTCTGTTGGCAAATATCTATATGCGTTTAATAACAATCACGATCGATTGTGGCGCCTTGTTCTGCCGGAGTTATTTCCCGTCAGTTTCAGGGGGTATCCCGCACTAAGCCGGGAGGGGCGTCTATATCTTACAAGCTATAACTACATTGATGAATCACAGACCAACCATCTATATGCGATTGAATGAAAACCTCGGAGGTTGACAATGAAAACCGCGCTTATCCTCTTATTTTTACTGACCCCTTTTTCGTTGTTTACTCAACAAAATCCAGAGGCTGAATTGTTCATTTACTGGGTCAACAGCCAGAATCAAAAGCAAGTTCCTTCCTCAAATTATTTTGTCCAGGTTTCCACTCTTACTGATGTCACGACTTTTGACAAGTTTCTAAATCCACTTCCTGGATCTATTATGACCTTCTTTAGAGATTCTGAATTGTATTTAGATGCGTGTTATGAGGGTGAGGGCACCCACGGAGACGGCAGGCCAGCCAGCACCAATGGAACTGTTTTCTATGGCAAATACAAAGCAGAATTTGGCAGTGTGGAGAATGGCAACTTTAATCCGTTCCAACCGCTTACTCGGTATATCGATTTCCGAGACGACGAGTACGGTCAACACCTTAATGGCCAAGGTCCAAGCGGACATGACGATGGTTATGAAAATCAGGATTTCTTCATTGTATGCCATTCATCCGAGTCAGTTCCCAGCGCATGGCAAGTAAGTATGTATAATGCCGTTGATCCCGGCTCAACAACTCAGTCAAACTCAGCTTACGGTATTTGGAACCTCGCGACCAAGCTTCCTAATGCTTCACCGGGGCAGCACACTACACGATTCAAGAACTTCAAATTGAATGTTGATTTGCCGTTCGATCTCACCTATCAGGTTCAGGTAAACGAAGCATCGTATACATTCACCGAATTCAACCACACCATTGACTCTGCCTTGGGATTTGCACCGAAAAATTTGACCGTAACAGTACCAAACTACCTTACCGACATCAAGTGCGGCACTTTCCCCTACTTCTTGTCCCGTTGGAGTGATGGCGTTCTAATAGATCCTCAACGCACTTTTACAACCGGAAATGAATATGTAGGTATCAATGCTATTTACAAGCGTGTACTCAATAGAGCCCACACAATCTCCGGCCCGGCGGAATTTGATCGCAAGATGAATGTCACATTTACCAGCAGTTATCCGAGGCAATCCGGTGGTTCCTACTATTGTGAATGGTGGATCAAGTACGATTTTAATCAAACGTGGCAGAACCTTGGCAACGGCAACCAATCTATAAACATTATGACCACAGCGTCGTGGGGATACAGTTTTGACATTAAGTGCTTTATGAAGGACTATTACGATACGGTTGGCGTATGGTCCAATGACTTGAGATGTGAATATGTTGGGAGTCAATGTAATCCTTGCAATCCCCTTGAGGAAGCCGCGGAACTGGATTTCCCGGACCACACATCAATGGCCTTTGATTCACCAAACCAATCTGCCGATTCCAGATGGTATCCAATAGAATCCTCACATCTTACAAGAAGGCAAAAGAAAGCGATTCTGCGGCCAATGATTGAAACCGTTAAACTTCTGAACCACAGGTTTCGCTGGAAAGCGAGTGACACATTTGAAGCTGGAAACGATTCTATGTGGGTTCTCGAGGACGATGAAAACCTGACGAAGACCTACAGAACGAATGATACCGACAACGATCAAGTCTTTGACAATATTACTCTAGACTATCAAGACGGAGCAGGGCAATTGACGCTTAATTCCAATTACCCAAATCCCTTCAACCCTTCGACAACTATTTCATATGACACACGAAAGGATGGGTATGTTCGCCTTGTCATATACAATACGCTTGGTCAAAAAGTCCGCACACTCGTTGACGGAACCGTCAGCAAAGGCAGTCATCGCGTGGTTTGGGACGGAAAAAATGACAAAGGCTCGATTGTCCCCACGGGGATATATTTTTCCAGACTGGAATGTGATGATCAAATTCGATCGAGAAAGATGATGTTTATCAAATGACTAGAGCGTACCCCGCGGAATAGGAAAGTAGGAAAGGCCGACATCACCGAACACGCGTATCAACCGCATTAAGGTGCGGCTATTGTATTGGACATCTTATGATTATGTATCTACCTTAAATCAGCAATAGCGAAAGCGGATGTACGCAGCCCAGTATGTTCAGATTTCTTATCATCTTCCTTAGCAGTGTGTTCACGCTTCAAGCACAGGAAGAAACCAAGCAGCACTATTTTTACGCCGGCGCCGGCTACATGCTCACCGCATACGGCAAACCCCTCGATGCGAGGACTCATTTCGCCGGTGGGGTCCAGGAAGTTACGCATATTCCGCTTTGTCTGGATCCGGTCGGATACTATTTTCGTAAAACCTACCGTCTGCTGATTGGCGGCATAGCCCAAATCCACTTTGATCGATACAGCGCTTATGGCAATCGCCTTCAAATTGAATTCTATCAGCCATCTGCAAGCATGATGTATTTTGCAGATGTGCAAATCGGAAAAGGTCTGTTTTTCCGATCCGATGCAGGGCCCGTTCTGCATCGTCTTTCCGGGACCGGCTTTCGCTCCAACGTGAAAATCGGATATGGAGCTCTGGCAGCGGTTGGGTTCGGACTCGAGATGTTTTCCCGCCGAGTGTTGTGGTCCGCGGATTTTTCCATCAAACGCATTGGCTCTGCCTATCACCGTCTGATCGGGTTTGGCGGCGGTATCTTGTTCTAATTCAACGTTCTCTTAAAAAGCTTTTTCAACCACGCCGCCCGGTCGTCCATCCAGGAATACGTCGTCGGAATGATGACCAGCGTCAGGAACGTAGAGACCGACAACCCGAAGATAATGGCCACTCCAAGCGGCCGCCAGAAGTCGCTGCTTTCGGCGCCGGTTACAAGGTGAAAGTTTCGCCAGTCGAAGTCGATGCCGGTGGCCAGCGGAAGAATACCGAGAATGGTCGTCGCGGCCGTCAGCATGACGGGGCGCAACCGTGCACGTCCTGCTTCCATCAGCGCCTCGTCCAGCGTCATGCCTTTGTCTTTCAGGTGTTTGGTGAAATCAAGAAGAACGATGGCGTTTTTGACCACGATGCCTGCCAATGCGACCACTCCCACGCCGGTCATAATGACTCCAAACGGCGTTTGCGTTACCAGCAACCCGATGAAGACGCCGATGAGCGAAAGCGGAACCGAGATCATGATAACCAACGGGACTTTTACAGAATTAAATTCGGACACCAGAACGAAAAAGATCAAGAGAATGGTTATCACCATGGCTCTTCCAAGAAACGCCATGGCTTTATCCTGTTCTTCGTTCTCACCGGTATAGTCGATACGATATCCTGCAGGCATCGGAAATTTCGACAACCTCGTTTTGACGTCCGCCAATACTTCGGTCGCAAGCCGGCCCTGCGCATCGCCGGTTATCGTAATCACCCGCTTGAGGTCTTTTCTTCGGATATTGGTGATTCCGCTCGTACGAATAACCGAAGCGACAGAGACCAAGGGGATGGACAGCAGCTTGCCGTGCTTATTCATGAACGTGATATTCAGATTCTCTATATCTTTCGGGGATGTCCGCTGATCTTCCCGCAATCGTACCGTGATTTTATACTCATCCTCGCCGACCCGGAACTTGGAAGCTTCCGTTCCGCTGATGGCGGTCCGAACCACCGATCCGATCTGCGCCGTGCTCATCTCAAGCAACGCGGCCTTCTCCCGATCGACTACCACTTCGATTTCGGGACGCCCCTGATCGTAGTCGTCTTTCAGGTCCACCAGACCTCCGACGGATCTGATTTCATTCTGAATCTGATTGGATAGGGCAGCGAGCGTACGAAAATCTTCCCCGGATAGCTCGAGACTTACCGGTGCGCCCACCGGAGGGCCCATTTCCTGGGATTGCACTTTGATTTCTGCACCGGGCAATTGTCCGGTTGCCGAGCGGATTTCCTCCAACGTTTCAAAAGAATTTTGCTTTCGCTCCGTCCGTTCATAGAAGTTGACTGCAATCTGCGCCTTGTTCGGAGTTCCGGTCGCCCCGAAATCAAACGGATCCTCCGACGTGCCCACGTTGGTAACCCTGAATTCCACATCCCCCGAACCTTTGATCTGTTTGGCCCGATCCTCCAAAACAGAAGTTACCTCGTTGGTGACTTCGAGCGGAGTACCGGGCGGCATGGAAATGGTGACGGAAACCTGATTGGGCTGGGTTTCCGGAAAAAATTCAATGCCGTGGTTGAATACGACAAAAATACCAATCATTCCAAAAAGCATGACTCCGGAAAGAATCACAGTCGGCCATTTGTGCCGGAGTGTCAGAGAGAGCGTCTTCACATAGTGTCTTTGCGCGGCGGGGAAGAATTTTTCATCCACCCAGTGATAGAACAAATTGAACGGGTTGTATCTTTTGTAGACGCTGCCCTTGGTAACCGCATCGCGCACTCGTTGGATTTCCATTTGATAATTAATGAATTGCGCACCCTGAACCGGACTGATGCAGAAGGCCGTAAATAGCGAAGCACCCATCGTTATGATCAGGGTGAGCGGGAGATAGCTCATGAAATCACCCACGACGCCCGGCCAGAAAAGCATGGGCAGGAATCCGGCGATGGTCGTCAGGGTTGAGGTGGCGACGGGAATGGCCACTTCTGCAGTGGCGTCCTTGGCCGCCTGGATGGGGTCTTTGCCGTACTCCTGTTGGTGGCGGTAAATATTTTCGATGACGACAATGGCATCGTCGACAAGAATTCCGAGAACCAAAACGAGCGCGAATAGTACGACAAAGTTGAGA
>JAGQUY010000327.1 GCA_020438245.1 Bacteroidota bacterium | reverse complement strand
GTGCTTGCCGACACGCGGGTGGGATATGTGACTGTCGAAAATCCAACATGGTATACTGCCACGGTCTTAAAGGAAACACTCGAGTTCAAGAGTATCCGCGTAGACAGCTCGGCCGTTGATATTGATAGTCTTTCGTATGTGGACAGTTCGGCGTACCGGTATGACCCGTCGGACAGTATGGTTATCCGGGTGGCAACGTATACCTCACCGCCGTTGTCGGAAATTTTGAAAATCATCAATAAACGGAGCCAGAATTTTTTTGCAGAACAGTTGTTCCGGACCGTCGCGGCGGTGCTTGATTCCAACGGAACGGGTGATCATGCGCTTGAGATGCTCAAGACGTTTGTAACCGAAATCGGGCTTAAACCCGAAAAGATGGCTTTTAATGATGGAAGCGGATATGCCCGAACCAATCTCGTCACGGCCGAAAGTCTTGTAGGCATTTTAAAATTTATCCGCGGCCATAAATATTGGCCAGTTTTTTATCAGTCCCTCCCTTTGGCCGGCAAGGAAAAAACACTGCACTATCGGATGATCGGCACGGCCGCAGAAGGAAATGTCAGAGCCAAAACAGGCACTATCGACAACGTGAAGACGATTTCCGGTTTTGTAAAGACGGCGGACGGGGAAGAATGGGTTTTCAGCATACTTTGCAACAATTTTACGGTTAATCCGTTGGAAATCGAACGAATCCAAGATTCCATCCTGGTGAAACTCGCTGAATTTAGGAGGATCCCGTGAGCTCACTTCGTGAAAACAAATTGTTCGAGGGTCTGCCCGATGCACACTTTGAGCGGATTACCTCTTTCATCGTCGTAAAAACTCACCCGAAGGACACGGTGCTTATTGAGGAGGGCATACCGGGCCAAACCCTCCAATTACTGATCAGTGGCGGAGTGAAGGTCACCAAGACCTCTCCGGAGGGCAAGGAGTTACTGCTTGCGACGAGAAAATCGGGTGATTTTTTCGGCGAGATGTCCCTTCTGGAAGATGCGCCGCGGTCGGCAAGGGTCATCACAACCGACTCCTGCGAGGTTGGCGTTATCACCAAGTCTGCTTTTAACGAAATGATGTTGCAGGAACCGCAGGTAGGGCTCAACATCCTCAAGGCGATCAGTGCCCGCCTACGCCTGACCAATGACCAGATCCTCGCCAGCGCACAGGAGCGGGAAGCGCTCTATCAAAAACAGGTTGAGCAGCTGGAGGTACTTATCGAGTTTGGCAAACGAATCACCGAAGGCAGCGATGAACGAACTCTCTTCAACCTATTGCCTGTTGTTATCGCCGATCAAATTGATTGTCAGCAAGCAAAGCTTTTTCTGTATCGACGCGATGCCTCTGAAGTGAGCTGTGAAGAGGGAACGTATTCATTCAAAGGCAGCGTTTATGAGAGTCTGTTGCCTATCAAGAAAACGTTGCAAATTGACGACATGTCTGCTTTGTCCGGTGTACGGGGCGCTGAACCGGCCGGATTCTGGAACAATGCAGTAAGTATGATGGTCGCGCCGGTGCGCGAAAATCAGGAGATCGTGGGAAGCATCGTCATAACCTCGTCGAAAAAGAAAAAATGGTCCACCAATGAAGAAGCTTTCCTGACCACGCTGGCCTCTTATGTCAGTGTCGTGCTTCGTAATATTCGCCTGACGCAACGCCTTCTGATGTCTGAAAAGCTTTCCGCGGTCGGCAAGGCATCCAGCTCTATTCTTCATGATTTCAAAAACCTGCTCTTTATTGTGTATAACTACGCCAAGATCATCAAGGGCAGCGAGGATCCGAAGGAAATTCACGACTTGGTTGAAAAAGTACTGGAGAGTTCCAATCTGATGATCTCCATGTCGCGGGAAGTACTTGCCTATGTGCAGGGAGACATTCGTATAAGCGCACAAACCGTAAACGTCCAAGCTCTGGTAAACAGCGTGTTGAGCTTGGTGGAAGCTGAATTCAAAGCAAGAAACATCTCGGTCCGATGCGAGATACCGGCTTCTTTGGAATATACGTTCGATACGGACAAAATTAGCCGTGTTTTGTACAACCTGATCATCAACGCGACGCAGTCGATAGACAAGAAGAAAGCCGAAATCTCCATACGAGCCGAATTGCTGACGAACCGGTTAGTCCTTACCGTTTCAGATAATGGGTGCGGAATACCTGCCGAAATGCAATCACGGATTTTTGATCCGTTTATTACCACGCGCAATGAAGGAAGCGGACTTGGACTGAGCATTTGCAAAGGTATCGTTGAGGCGCATACAGGTCGAATTGAAGTCGAAAGTACGGAAGGCGTCGGAACCAAGTTCCTTTTAACATTTCCCTACAGACCCGAATGATCCTCAGACTATTGATTTTCCTGACGGTCGTACCCTTCGTCTTGGCCGGTTCTGGCGACACCGGGTTTTCTTTTCTGAAAATAGGTGCCGGTGCTCGGGCCTCTTCCATGGGAGGCGCAGCTTCCGCTATTACAACCGATGCCACTTCGACCTATTGGAATCCGGGTGCTCTGGCTGGTAATCCTGATCGTCAGTTATTTGTGGCGTACAACCAATGGATCGCCGGAACCCGGCATCACTTCGTCGCGGCAAGATTCGGATCGTCGTGGGCGGTGAGCTTTATCTCCACCGGAGTCGATGGCATCGAACAACGCGAAATTCCTTCTGAGAATCCTACCGCCACGTTTGCCTCTCATGATTTGGCATTTGGAATATCCTATGCAAGACCTTTGAATGATCAGTGGTCTGCCGGAGTAACAGCCAAATGGATCCACGAACGAATTCAATCCGGTGTGTCAGCACTGGCTATGGACGTCGGACTCCTATACCGGCCTGCCCTGTCGAACAGATGGACAGCAGCATGTACGGTCACAAATTTTGGGTTTTCGGGAAAATTGGTCAATGAGCGAATTACGCTTCCGACTACGTTTCGGCTTGGCTCAGCTTATCAGTTGCTTCAGCGAACTGCTTTCGGAGTGTTGGTTTCAGCAGATGTCGTGCAACCCTTGCACGATGACACCTTGTTTGACCTGGGTGGCGAAATAGGCTACAAGGATGCGTTTTTTGCGCGAGGTGGATACGAGTTTGGATCGTCTTCTCGGGGACTGTCAGCAGGCTTGGGTGCTCACTGGAACGACTGGATTATCGACTACAGCATTACGTTTTTGGATCAAAGCCTGGGGCAGGCACATCGATGGAGCGTGGGGTTCAACTTCTAAGTCTGCCGCTGGGCGAAGTTCGCCAAAAGCATGTTCGTGGCGCGAAGCCGTCGGGCAAACGTGGTGCAAAATGCCCATAACACTTTACGGGCGAAATTATCGTCGTTCATGATAATTTTGATAAATTGACTGTTCTTGATCTCCAGCAATTTGCTCAGTTCCGCCGCCATCACGGTCGCAGATCGGGGCTCGCCATCCAGTAACGACATTTCGCCAAAGTAGTCGCCACTGCGAAGAGATGCAACTTCACCGATCTTTCCATCCACCAGTTTTTTTTCCACGCGGACACTTCCTTCGATAATCAGGTAGAAGCTGTCACCCAAGTCCCCTTCTGAAAAAACGATCTCTCCGGACTCATATTTCTTGCCGCTGGCAACTTTGAGAACTTTGTTGATATCCCTGGTCTCCAGACCCTGAAAAATTTCGATTCCCTTGATCAGGTCTTCGAGTGTTTTTTGTTCGGACATAGGCTTACGTATCGCTGTTTAAATCATACTGACTATTTTCGGTCTTCATAATTCTTTTTGAGAAATTCCTGAAACGCTTTTTGTTTCTCTTTGATCTGCCGCCACCACGTCTCGTTTTTCACATACCACTGGATGGTATCAATCACGGCATCTTCAAAAACAACTTTGGGCTTCCATCCAAGTGCCTGTAATTTGGAAGTATCAACCGCATAGCGACGATCGTGTCCGGGACGATCCGGAACACGCTTGATCAAGGTATCTGATTTGGCCAGTGTTTGCAAGATGATCTTTGTGATATCGATGTTTGTGCGTTCGTTCCCGCCGCCGATATTGTAGATCTCGCCGGGTTGTCCGTGGTGTAAAACAAAATCGACAGCCTCGCAGTGATCGCCTACGTACAACCAATCACGGACATTCAAACCGTCTCCGTACAAGGGAAGCGGCTGATTGTCGATGGCGTTGGTCACGAAAAAGGGAATCAATTTTTCCGGATATTGATAGGGTCCATAGTTATTTGAAGCCCGTGTAATCATCGTCGGTGTGCCGAACGTGTTGTGGTATGCTCTAACCATCATGTCCCCTCCTGCTTTGCTGCTGGAGTAAGGACTGTTCGGTTGCAACGGATGATGCTCGGTGAAAGCGCCTTTATCAATTGATCCGTACACCTCATCCGTGGATATTTGAATATACCTGTCGATTTTGTACTTGTGGGCCGCTTCGAGAAGGACAAGGGTGCCGAGAACGTCGGTTCGCACGAAAGATTCGGCTTCATGAATCGAGCGGTCCACGTGCGTTTCAGCCGCAAAATTTACTACGGCATCGACATTGGACATCAGATTGTCGACCACGTCCCGATCACAGATATTACCGTGGTAAAACAAAAATCTCGGATTTTTCTCCAAATCGGCGAGATTGCCGCGATTTCCGGCGTACGTCAGTGCATCGAGAACAAGGATTCGATAATCGGGGTACTTGT
>JAGQUY010000326.1 GCA_020438245.1 Bacteroidota bacterium | reverse complement strand
TCGGCTCCCTGAGAAAATTCGCGAAGGTATGAGGGTGCTTGACGGTTCATGGGCCCGACCGGAAGCCGAAGCCCTGTTGAATCTCGCCGGACCAAGATTCGAAACCGGTGACGTGGAGGAGTTGGCCTCTGTTGTGCCTCTTTACATACAAGGTTTTCGAGGAAAGGCCATGTCATGATAGCCGACCCTGTTCAGCGTGCACAGATAAGACTGATGCGCCCGGAAGATATAGATCAGGTGATGGCAATCGAGAACTTGTCGTTTGACAGCCCATGGACGAAAAACAACTTTCTTGACGAATTTAAGAACTCCGATCTTTCCACCCAGCTTGTAATCGAATTGGATGGGCGTATTGCCGCATTCGCCATAGTGTGGATCATTATCGACGAATGCCATTTGGCTAATATTGCCGTGCATCCCGATGTAAGGCGAGGCGGCCTTGGCCGACTGTTTCTCGCCCGTATTCTCGAAATGGCACGGGAACGGAAGTGCAAACAAATGATGCTCGAAGTTCGAAAATCAAACAAATCGGCCCTTGAACTGTATCGTCAGTTTGGATTCTATATGGTGGGTGCCCGAAAGAACTATTATCACGACGGCTTCCTTCGGTACGAAGATGCCGTCCTGATGAATCTGGATTTATAGAGAAAGAACAGGCCATGAATTGGTTTCAGCGAACAAAAGAGAGCATTGCAGACGGAACAACAAAGAAAGAACTACCCAACGTTTGGATAAAATGCGATCATTGCGGTGAGATCCTCTACAAGAAGGAACTCGAGAAAAACTTAAACGTCTGCTTGAAGTGCAGTCACCATTTCCGCGTCAATGCCAAAACATATATTCAACTCATTCTGGACGAAAATTCGTTCAAGCCTGTAAACAAGGACATGCTCTCGGAAGATCCACTCGAATTTACCGACACCAAGAAATACAGTGATCGCCTCAGGACCACCATCGAAAAAACAGGGCTTAAGGACGCCATTCAGACCGGGCTTGGTCTGATCGACGGGAGGGTTACAGCGTTGGCGGTCATGGATTTCGGTTTCATTGGCGGCAGTATGGGTTCGGTGGTGGGTGAGAAGATCTCCCGCGTAACCGACTTGGCCATTCAAAACCGGGTTCCCTTGATTATCGTATCCGCATCCGGAGGTGCGCGAATGATGGAAGGCGCACTGTCTCTGATGCAGCTGGCCAAAACGAGTGCAAAGCTCTCCATCATGCATCGCGAGGGCTTGCCGTTTATTTCGGTTCTAACGGATCCAACCACCGGAGGTGTAACGGCGAGTTTTGCCATGCTTGGAGATATCAATCTCGCCGAGCCGGGAGCCCTGATCGGGTTTGCCGGCCCCCGGGTTATCAAAGAGGCCACCGGAAAAGATCTTCCGCCCGGATTTCAAAGGGCCGAATTTCTCGTTGACCACGGTTTTGTAGATTTGATCGTTCAGCGGAGCGAGCTTAAGAAAACCATTTCACGCCTTCTTTCATTCATGGAGGCGAACACTAATAAGAATCTAGATCTTAGTCAGATCCGGGTATAACCAAAGGACAGTCTAATCATGAAGCACATTCTACTCACCAACGATGACGGAATCGACGCCAATGGGTTGTTTGCGTTGTACAAAGAACTTAAAAAACTGGGAGATGTTACTGTGGTGGCTCCGCACATTGAGCGAAGTGCAGTCGGTCACGCGATCACCATCAGCGAGCCTATTCGGGTGATGGAATTCAACCGGTCGGAAAAATTTCACGGCTACGCCATTTTGGGAACTCCTGCGGATTGCGTGAAGATCGCGGTCAAACATATCATGCACAAACAACCGGATATAGTTGTTTCAGGCGTCAACCACGGTTCAAACACGGCCACCAACGTTCTGTATTCCGGAACTGTTTCCGCCGCCACAGAAGGTATAATCCTGGGCATTCCTTCGATTGCGTCGTCTCTTCTTTCCTTTGACCACAAAGCGGACATGTCGTTTGCCGCGGAGTTTACGGCCAAAGTGGCCAAAATGGTCATGGAAAAAGGGTTGCCGGCGGATACGCTGCTCAACCTGAATATTCCTTCCGGAAAGAAGAATCAAATCATGGGCGTCGAGGTTACCAGGCAGGGAAAAGGTCGTTATGAGGAACAGTTTGAACAGCGTCATGATCTTGGAGGCAGGGAGTATTACTGGCTGTCCGGCAAGAAAATGATGCTCGACACGGAAGAAGACATTGATGACGTCGTCGTTATGAAAAACAAAGTATCCATTACGCCCATCCATATCGATCTAACGAATCACTCTTTTATCAGCGATTTGAAGGAGTGGAACTTCAAAATCTAGGACATCGGCGACGGACAGACTGTCCAGGACATCTGCAACAATCGAATCCGCAAGCGTGTTTTGCTCATATTCCTGTTCAACGATCGCCCGCAATTCTTCCGTCCACGCAGTTTCATAGTTGTGAGATGCAGGTTTGGCAACCTTCGGGTTCACCGCCGATGTGCGGGGTTCTTTTGGGTTCAAAAGGAGCAGCGAAAGCCCGGCAGCAAGGAGATAAAGCCTGAGTTCTTTGAAAATTTGCATGATAGCCCCCAAAAAAGGGGGCGCGACAGAAATCAAAGGGAAACGACTTCTGTCACGCCTTGCCCTATGCCACAGGAGAGATTACTGTTTTGAGTATGGAAGTGCTACAACCAGGGAGTTGTACGGTTCCGTGTCATCAAATATGGTACTGCTCGAAAACAGATCTATGATTCCAAGATGATACCCGGTGATTCCATTATCCTCAACGGTCCATTGGGTTGTATAAACTCCATCGTTTGCGGTCACGTCGCCATCGACACCGTCGTCGTTGCAGATATTCTTAACGCGGCTCAGCGGCTGAACGTGTCTTCCCCTGTGAACAATGCCGTAGGGTTTGTCCGACGTATTGGAATTGGCCACCGGAACTTCAATCGTTACAACATCGCCCGCAGTTATCGCCGGTAAGTCGTCGACGGTGAAATGTGAACTCAGAGGATCCTGGTTAATTGTGTAAACGCTGGTTGATTCGTCACTATGCGCGACCGTGATCGTAATGTCGCCGGTCAGTGCCAGAGTACCATCTCTCGAGATCCCATAGGCTGGCGACAACCAGTTACGAATCCAACGACGGGTTGCAGTCGTGTCGGGGTTTCTGGAAAACGAGGCTTTACGCTGAATCTGGTGCACGAACGGCTTGAGAAAGAATCCATGTGTCCTCGTGGCCGAGTCCGCGGTACGGATGACAAACGTCCCCCGAAGGACAAAGGTGATTGTTGCTTCGGCGCTTTGACCGTCTTCTGCAACATCAACGCTAAAGTGTCGGGATTCAATACGTTGATTCCGGACTTCCTTTACCCGCCGACCATACCCGAGCGGCTCAATGGGAGAATTTGTTGAGGAGGACTTGCTGAAATTCAGTCCGTCTCCGTCTGCAATAAGATCGATATTGTACAGATCATCCGCGTCCTGCTCAAGCTCATCTTGAACCGCGAGCTGGTCAATGGTCATCGAAGAATCGTGTTCGCTGCAGCCTGCGAACCACAGCATGAGCGAAAAGCCCATCATCGATACGAGAATTCTGGTTTTCATAATAGCGCTCCTTTTTCTAATGGTTACTGATTTGCAAATTTGCACCTGAAAATAACTCAAAGATCATGCCATGAAATAAATCACTGTTTAATATGACTTTGAGATGGTCAAATAATTATAAATGACGGTTTTTTAGTCGTCATCGATGACGAAAAAACCGTCGAAAGGAAGATATGAAAAGGTTTTTGAAATGGTTTTTTGGAATTCTGGGTGGTCTGCTACTGGTCACACTACTTGTTGGCGGCTATCTTTACTACAAATATGTCGGTTTTGGAGATTATCCGTCTGGTGGTGCGCTCTCGGTCAACCAAGCGGGTTACGATGTAATCCACTATGACATTGGCGTTGAAGTGTTGATGGATCAAAAAGCCATCCGGGGTTCGTGCACGGTGACGATCCAGTCTCTGTCCTCATTGGACGTTGTTGAACTCGATTTGCTTGATTTGCTAACGGTAGATTCCGTGTTCATCAATGAAGAACCGGCCGGCTTCTTGAGAGAACATCATAAGCTCAGAGTTCCCGCCGGACTGCGCCCGGGTGATATTTCAAAAGTCCGCGTACTCTATCATGGCGTACCTTTGGAAGCATCAAACCCACCCTGGCGAGGCGGCTTTAACTGGAGCAAGGATGCGACGGGTGCGCACTGGATCGGCTTGTCCTGTCAAGGAGAAGGCGGCAAGGTTTGGTTTCCATGCAAGGACCACCCTTCGGATGAGCCCGATAGTGCGCGAATTACCGTCACGATTCCGGAGAACTATGTTTGTGCGTCCAACGGGCTGCTGAGATCGATCGATGAATCGGTACCGGGATCAAAGACCTTTGTGTGGGCTACAAACTATCCCATCAATAATTATGACCTGAACATTAGCATAGGACGTTATTCAGTTGTTCAACGGGACTACAAGACCCAGGATGGCCGCATCATGCCTTTGCCATACTACGTTCTTCCGGAAGACTCCTCCAGAGCCAGGGAATTGGTTGACATGGCGGCGGATATGCTGGCCACGTATCGAAAATATTTCGGTGAATATCCATTTGCGAAAGAAAAGTTCGGATTGGTTCAAACCGACTATTATGGCATGGAACATCAAACGATCAATGCTTATGGCAATAAGTACCGATTCAAGACCGTTGCGGGACACTCCTACGACCAACTTATGCTTCACGAAATGGGTCACGAATGGTGGGGCAACAAAGTCACAGCGGCGGATTGGGCCGATTTTTGGATTCATGAAGGCTTATGCTGTTATGCAGAGGCATTGTATCATCTTGACAAGACGGGGGAGAGCGGTTATCATGAATATATCGCTTCCCTGAGGAAGGGGGTGAAGAATAACAAGCCTATTGTATTGGGCAAAGACATTTCAACCAGCGAAGCATACCACAGTGATATTTATACAAAGGGCGGGTTTCTGATGAATTCTCTGCGCTATATGATGGGTGATTCTTTGCTCTTTACCGTTTTACGTCGATTTTCGAATGATTCGGCGTATACCTATCAGCACCGCGTAACAACGTCCGATTTTGTGAGACTGACCAATGAGGTGACCGGATACAATTACAATCGATTTTTTGACCTTTTCTTTTACACGACGACGATACCGGATATCGAAGTAAAAAAAACCGGTGGAGACATGTACTCCATTCGGATTACCAATTTCGATATTGATTTGCCGATGGATGTGGAAACATCAAAGGGGACCCAGCGTATGATGTTGTCGTCGACGCCCGTTGTTGTGGAGTCAACGGACGCACCTGTTATTGACGAGGCCGAGTGGTATTTGAGAACGATCCGGCTTGTGGAATAGATACCATACAACTGCGTTAGAGAAGTAACCCAAACGAATCGGTTCATGATGCGCTATTTTCTTATAATCAGTTCGTCCATTCTGCTGGTCACTTCCGTGATTTATCTCAGCATGACTCATAATGAAGTTGAGGCACAAGCCGTAAAGCCTGGCGGCGGTGTGGCCGTGCTTGAACTCTTCACTTCCGAAGGGTGTTCGAGTTGTCCGGCTGCCGACAAGCTGCTCGGGGAGATGGCCGAGATTTACCGGGGCAAGGAGATGCCGGTATATCCTCTTGCTTTTCACGTCGACTATTGGAATTATCTCGGCTGGCACGATGACTACAGCAGTCCGGCATTCACACAGCGACAGCGGGAGTACGGAGACGCTTTTCGGCTTAGCAGCATTTACACGCCACAACTTGTAGTCAACGGCAAAGAAGAGTTTGTCGGATCCAGTCGTTCAAAAATCGTTGACGCCATCACACGGGCATTATCTGAAGGATCTACTGTCAAGTTGACGTTGGAGGCAATTCGCAAAGACCGGGACATCGACATTTTGGCAAGGCTGGATCCTTTGCCGACCGGAGCCGTCGTTGTATTTGCCGTTGCGGAGCGCGAACTCAAGAGGGAAATCCGGCGTGGCGAAAACGCAGGACTGACCCTGAGCCATCAAAATGTGGTTCGCGTATTTGAGACGAGCACTGCCGCGTCGGTTGTCCGGAGAACCTTGAAGCTTCCGCAGGATTTGAAACCGGCCAATTCGTCGATCGTTGCCTTTGTTCAAGACAAAGGGACCCTGAGAATCTTGGGCGCCACGGCTCGGGATCTCATCATACCTTAGTAATCTGCCTGTCTGTAAGGATACAGCCATCCACCAAAGGGTATTGAGTAATCTATCGCTCCGGGTAATATTGGGTGCTGAAATGCGTCTTAAAGCCTATCGCAAGACCATACTCTTTTTGTGACTGGTATTGTCTCTAGTCTGAGTCGCTCTTGCCGCACCATCCTTTTTAGGGCGGCCGATGCATTGTCAGGA
>JAGQUY010000325.1 GCA_020438245.1 Bacteroidota bacterium | reverse complement strand
TCTTCTGTTGGTTCTCAAAATTCTCATAGTCTCTGAATGATTTTGCAGGGAGTGCCCAGTGCAGCATTTCTGCATACGACGCCGTCGGTATGTAAACCCTCCCAACCGGTTTCAAAGTGTCAACCGCCTCTGAAAAATGTATCATCCGAATCCAGTCCTTGTTCTCCACCAAAGCATCAAAAAAACGTCGAAGCCATTTCTTTTCATACACGTGCTCGAATGTATCAGGCCAGATGCCGAATTTTTCTCCGTCGTCCGCGAAAACCATGAGTTTTTCACCTGTTGAGCTGGCTGCGGTTCTAAGGAGCTCCACGGTCTTGGCAGGTTCCTGGAACGGAATCATATACCGGAGCGCTTTGCTGATGGGGAAGGCATCCACCTTGAACCCCTCCTCTTCCGTAACGAAATAACCTCGAAGTTCTTCCTCCCGCAGCCCCGCATATAAAAAATGGGTATCGTCCAAGATGATGTACTCCATGCCGGCCTGACGCAACGGCTTGGGCAAATGTGGCTCCCAGACCCTTTCCGCAACCCACATTCCCCTTGGTCTCATCCCAAGTCTGTCCTCACAATAGGCCGACAGCTTCTCAATCTGACCCAACTTGTCGACGTCGGGGATAACGGCCATGATGGGTTCATAGAACCCGCCTCCCACCATCTCTACCTGGCCACGGGCCACCAGGTTTTTCAGGGATACAATAAACTCCGGATAGACCCGGTCAATCCAATCGAGCACGATACCCGTAAAATGCATACTTATCCGGATATCCGGGTACTCTGCCAAGATGTCCAGAAATGGCTTGTACGCCTTTTGATATCCTTCTTCAAAAACGAAATCAAAATTGCCTACCGGCTGGTGATTATGAATGCCCAAGATAAGGTTGACCGTTTTCATGGATTTACTCCGTCACCGCTTTGACAAAGTCTTCCGCGTTGAAGGGAATAAGATCATCGAGCGATTCACCCACACCGACATAGTAGATGGGCACTCCGAGATCCTGTTGGATGGAAACCAAGACGCCGCCTTTGGCTGTACCGTCTAGCTTCGTTACGATCAACCCGGTCAGAGGACACGCCTTGGCAAATTGTTTAGCCTGTGCTGCCGCATTTTGGCCTGTGGTTCCGTCCAGCACGAGAATTGTTTCATGGGGCGCACCCACGATTTGCTTTTCAATGACCCGCCGCATCTTCTTCAACTCTTCCATCAGGTTGACCTTCGTGTGCATACGGCCGGCGGTATCCACAAGCACAACGTCGAAGACACGGCTCTTTGCCCGGTCCATTGCATCAAAAATCAACGCCGAAGGATCACCACCCTTTGAATGGACGATTTCCACAGATGCCCTGTCCGCCCAAATGCCCAATTGGTCGGATGCCGCTGCACGAAAGGTATCGGCGGCAACCATCAGCACTTTGAGACCTTGGTCGGAAAAGCGGCCGGCCAGTTTGCCGATCGTGGTCGTTTTTCCGGTGCCATTGACGCCGACCATAAGAATTACATACGGCTTGTTCCGAACAACACGATCATCCAATTGCCCGCTGATGCCACCGGATAGCAGCGCAATCAATTCATCTTCCAATAAATTCCTGATTTCATGCGGCTGAACGGATTTCTCCTTTTGTATTCTTTTTTTCAGCTTATCTAAAATAAGATGAGAGGTCGATACTCCGATATCCGCCGTGATGAGAATTTCCTCGAGCGATTCCCAAGTTGATGCATCCAGGGTCGCACCCGGCCTAAACAGATCATTCAGACGTCCGAACAGTTGTTTTCGTGTTTTGTCCAGCCGGAGACGTAGTTTTTCGGCGAAGCTCATAACAGGCGGACTTTCAAAAACAGGCCATGTGCCAAAATGATTCCGGCCGAGTCAGCCAGAAAATCGTAGATATCGCTCGAACGCATGGGTACAAAATATTGATGGGTTTCGTCACTGGCGGCATAGACCAGGCAAAACAGAATACTGACCAGGAGAATTCGTCCGCTTTTCCAACCCCGGGTCTGCCCTCGAAACGTAAACGCACGGAAGGAAAGGAATCCCAGCACAAAAAAAATCACGGCATGAATAACCTTGTCAAATGACCACAGGACGGACTGCGGCAAGGAAGTCCCTGGTATGGAAGAAGCGGCAAAAATCAGAGTCGCCCACAACACCAATGGCATGTAGGGTTTACGAATAGCCTGATAGGAGGAGCTGTCCACTAGTATGCCTGCCCCAGTGTGATCTGGACACCAATTGGGCTGATCTGCTTCCGCTGGCTTTTAGTGATGGTCGCGACGGTATCATCCGACCTGTCCGTTGTGTTGTTCGTATTGATGACCTTCAGATTCTTCAAATCCACAAGTTTGTATCCTACGTCAATTCGGACCGGACCGATAAGCGTACGTAAACGCATGCCGAGACCGACAGCTGTTACCGGCTGCGCAGGAAGATCACTCAGATAGTTTTTGAAGTTATACTCTGTCCAAACATTGCCGACATCCACAAAAGTGGCAAGATCCATGCCGGCAATCGCGTCGTTCGGATTTCTGGAGAGAAACAGATTATATCGAAACTCGACTCCGCCTTCCAAAATGCTGTTGCCACCTAAAAAGGCAAGAGTTTTTGATCCGGCGGGGGGAGCTTGAATGGGGCCCAACTCTTTGATGCCCCAGCCGCGAATACTGTTGGGCCCTCCGGCGTAAAACTGTTCACTTACGGGAATGGTCGTCGGTTTGCCATTCACATCGTAAGGCACTATGATGCCCGCACGTGCACGCATCGCCACCGACCAACGTCGGCCGAATTTGAAGTACTTTCGATTATCCAGATTCAACTTCATGTACTTCAAATCCGACGGCAACAGATATCCCGCAAAATCGGTCGTCAGATAGCTGGTGAAACCGCCTGTGGGATAAAAGAAATCGTTGCTACTGTTATAGGTTATGCCCGTCTTGGTATTGGTCGTAAAAAAAATAGGATCTTCGGCCGGAGCATCTGAGCGAAGTAACTCCTGTCTCACAAATGACAGCGGCGTAAGATTCAGGCTGATTTGTGAACTGAACTGGCGGATGAACGTGGGACTTGCCTCATACGTTACCACATCAAAAGGACGAGTATTGTTTCTCTCCCCCGACAGGGTTATCAGCAGGTCATTCTCAGAGTCGTTTGCTATCGGTATTCTGAAAGACGGCTGCCTGAACGT
>JAGQUY010000324.1 GCA_020438245.1 Bacteroidota bacterium | reverse complement strand
GTCAGCATCATGCAGACGGTCTGCTGTTGCATGTACACATCTCTTTTGAAATACTCCGGGTTGTAATAACCAATCTGCGGCCGCCAGCTTATTGGTATCAACCGGTATTCTTCTCAAACTTGCTCTCCAGAGCATCTCGGCTTCTTCAATTTGAATATGGAATGCTTCGCTGAATCCCTTGCCTGCAAATAGGGCCTTCACACCCTCGGATCCCAGGCTGTCGACAAGGAATCGAACAAACGACCCGGTGACAGTGTAGCTTAACGATGCCGATCCGCTAAAGAAAGACCGTCCACCAACGAGTGCAGCAACGGATGGAAGTTCATTTCTCGCCAGCAGCAAGGCCGACCATTCATGGGGAGTGAAAAAATCACCCTCCCACTCCATCGCCACTGCGAGACCTTCCAAGAGTCCAATTTGTGCCGATCCGTACCATCGGTTGCCGAACGTAGTACTCAAAACATGAACCAGCTCGTGCTTGACTACGCTTGCTGCGTCGGATGCATTCACATGAATTTCTTGATTCCATATCTTTGCAAAGTTTGTTGGCCCTGCTCCGAATAACTGTTTTTTCTGAATTGCGTCCCGGTACACGTAAATTCTAACCGGTGGCGGATGGCTTATTTCCAACAAGCGAGCCATATCCGTGTATTGAAATTCCGCTAACCGGGCTGTGTGAAGTGTCAACGGCTCATCTACCTGAGGGTCAGCATGTACGGTAATCAATCCGCTGTGGGCAGATCGGCTGAGCGTTTTCTCCAAGGTTGGGTATGTCAGATCAAAGCCTACCTCTTCGCGGTAGTAAAACCCAAGAAGCAGGATGAGCAACAGAATTCCCGTACTGCCGACAAGGAGACGGGACGCCCTGCGGTACAGAATAACAGGAAGAAAAAGCAGCAGAGTTGCCCAGATAATCGAATAGAGTCGGTGAACGAGAAGAATGCTCTGCATCGGGATCCAAGTATCGTAAACGGGTCCGGCAAAATATCCCCACCAAACACTGTAAACGGAAATGGGTACGAACCAGATCAACCATCCGATTTGGATCAGCAACGAAGCAAGCCAGAATATCATCAGAGAGACAACGGCCTTCTTGCCGGCGATATACGCTATAGCCCAACCACAGCACGTTCCAACAAAGGCTGAGGTGACTGGAAGAGTAAGAAAGTAAAAGAGGCTGCGAAGCGGTGAACATCCACAACCGCCAACCAATAGAACGACAAAACTGAGCACGATGGGAATTTGAAGAAACAACAAGGAGCGCCAGAATGGATACCTGTTCCGATGAAGTCGGACCGCCGCCAGACTGCAGACCGGAAACAGCCAAAGCGACAGGACTTCGGCGAATTCATAGTCTCCATCCTTCAACAACGGCAAGCGCAAAATCAGCACGGAAAAAACGATCGTTGCTACGAAGAGAATTCGGAAGTACCATCCGATCCGCAGCAGCTCTATCGGATTCCTAGTTGGGATCGGTTCCATGCCCGAGACTCATGGTTTCTATGGCATTAATAATACGAAAATATCTTTGGTCCTTCAGTTGTGACGGCGCGAAAACCTGCCACCGATGCTTTCGATCTCCGTTCGATATTTCAACCGTATACGTCACCGGATAACGATTCTGAAAATCTTTCTGATCTGGAAGCAACCATACGTCATTGTC
Source organism: Bacteroidota bacterium (assembly GCA_020438245.1). Classification (GTDB taxonomy): domain Bacteria; phylum CLD3; class CLD3; order SB21; family SB21; genus JAGQUY01. The sequence continues at coordinate 4,007 of JAGQUY010000324.1, read as the reverse complement.
TTCAAGCACTTGGTAGAACCGGCAGAAGGCATCCCAACCGACTGGCAGACGGTTTTTCAAGACGACCGTCCCTTGCTTCCAGACCACCACTAAAGAGCTGTCCGGCTTGTCGTTCAAATAACTTACTTTGTTCAGGCTGATTTGCAAATCGTCCTGAGCAACACGGACGCTGTCAAAGAGAGTCTGGAATAACTCAAGGACAAATTCAGGGAGTTTCTCCACACCCTGTTCAGTACGTCCCATCACGGTGTACTTATTCCGCCGGTTCATTTCTGACAGTTCGATTTCAAATCGGGTACCCGTTGTCCGTTCGCCCATAACGTCCCCGTTAGTCCAGGATCCGGAGGAGTTGATCAGCGCCAACAGCTTGGAAAACATCCTTTCTTCCAGAGCAAGGGAATCACCAAGTCGGCGACGAACTCGGCCCGGCTCATGGTGCACCATCTGCCCCGTATTGGATCTGGCAATACTGATCAGTGCTTGTCCCTGGTGATCTATTGCCGGCAAAACAACCAGGGCTACCTTGAAGGATTGTTCAGGATTGGAGATCAGGACCTGAAGACGAAAGGAGGGATCCGCGAAAGGTGTGGGGCGGCAGCCCAGAGCAATTAAAAAGAAAATCCATACGCAATGCCTCTTCAAATAGACTCCAGAATATCATTGGCCCATGCGGGGAGCATCATCAAGGAAGGAAATTCAATTGTTGTCAATGAATTGGGCACCAACTTAAGAGACTTCTTCAGGTTCTTGAATTTCTTCACGACTCCTTTATCCTTTTTTCCATGATCTCCACTTGTTCTGACACTGAAAGATGCGAATTATCTATCTCGAATGCATTTGCGGGTTTCACCAAGGGGCTTTCCAATCTCGAATAGTCTTGCTCATCTCTGCGGTGAAGTTCCATTTTGAGTTCATCCAGCCCAATTTCAACACCCTGTTCTGCAAGGTCTTTCTGCCGTCGTTTTGCACGGGCCTCCAAGCTTGCGGTCAGGAAGAACTTGAATTCCGCATCCGGAAATATAACGCTGCCCGCATCGCGTCCGTCCACTACATAACCCCCTTTTCGAGCAATCTGACGCTGCTCTGCAACGAGATACTGTCTCACAGATCGCAAGCCTGCGACACTACTGACCGCGCGCGTAACTTCAACCGATCGAATCTCACGGGAAATATCCTTATCGTTAAGGAACGTATGCTGTTCTCCATCGATGTATCGCAAATCCAGATGAATAGAACTTAGTAGCTCTTCAAGATCGTCGCTTTCTTCGATAGGCATTCCTTTTTCCATCAACGATAGTGTGACCGCTCTATACATTGCCCCGGTATCCAGGTAGGTATATCCGAGGTTCCGAGCCAACGTGCGGGCTGTTGTACTCTTACCGGATCCTGCCGGCCCGTCGATGGTGATAACCGCCTTTCGACTCATAGCTCTCTCAATCGATCAGACCAACCAATTTCTTCAGGCCCAGAACTTCAACCGGCTTGAGATTTCTCCATTGACCATATTTCAGTTTCCCCAGTTGAAGGGAACCATAGGCCGCCCGGTGCAAATCAACGACTTTGAATCCAAGCTTACGAAACATGCGCTTAACCTGCTTGTTTTTGCCTTCATGGATTGCAAGCTCAACGATTTCTTTGCCCAACTTTCGGGCTCGGCACGGCGCCGTTTTGCCGTCCACCAATTGAACCCCGCGCCGTAATTGCTGCAGATCATGATCGTTGATCTTCTTGTTAAGCCGGGCAATATATGTTTTTTCCACACCATACCTTGGGTGCGCCAGCCGATAAGCCAACTCGCCGTCATTGGTCAGAATAAGCAAACCGGTCGTGTCATAATCCAGCCGTCCTACCGGGTAGATTCGTTCTCCCGTCTTGACCAAGTCTACAACAGAATCCCTTCCCTTCTCGTCCTTTACCGTTGTGACATAGTTAAGCGGTTTGTGCAGCAGGATATACACGTCCTTCGTTTTCACGTACACTGGACGTCCGTCCACCTCCACCTGATCAATTTCCGTGTCAACGACGGTGGACAGATCTCTCATCACATGGCCGTTGATCGTTACGCGACCTTCCTGGATCAAAGACTCGCTGCTCCGTCGGCTTGCAAGGCCCGCCGCGGCCAGATATTTATTCAATCGCATAGGGAGAGGATGTTATTTGAAGTCTTCGGACGAAATTCGTTTTTTCGTTTCTGTCGTACTGTCTGCTTCCGGCGCTGTCATGGTCATGAGGTCCGGTTTGATGGAAAGGGCTCGCTTGTAGGACTCCTCCCAACGAAATGGCAGTTCGGCAATTTCGCCGGGCTCACGAATGGATTTCAGATGCACGAGGCAGTCCTGCAGAATCTCCCGCTGAGTTTGCCGATCGAACGGTGCACCGAAGGATTGTCCAAAAGGAAAACGAACCAATATACTTCGCGGAGGTTTGACGTTCTTAAAAACGCTCCGAAGACCGCCTATTACAATAGTCGTAAGGTCCTCTTCTTCCAGAGCCCTCGCGATCAACCCCGCGTTTTGATGACCCAATGGCCCCACCGCGGAAATGACAACAACGTCAACAAGAAATTTTTGCAACTGCTTGAGGATTTTTGGTACCGTTTCATGGAGGAGGTTTTTCGGATCCCGAATCTCCCCCATAACACTAAAATGGATCTCGGATGAGCTGCTTATTTTTTTCTCTTTTTCCAAATCCGCCAGAACATCTAACGGAAAAATACAATTGAAGTCCAGCCCCACACAGCGATTTAGGTTGACGTCTTTATGGGATACGCGGATTTCCCCTTGGGTAATACCCTTCTTGATCTCTCTGAACGACGTGTCGCCGTTCGGATCTGCAAGATTGAAATGCTTTGTCAGTTTATAGGTATAAAGACCGGCGGTTGTCAGAAAAGCTACTTTGACTTCCGGAAGTTCTTTGGAAAGATGCTTCCATGGAATGTCGCTATTTACTACCCAAGGGTAGTCCGCAAGAACACGTGGATCCATAATTATTCCGAGTCCGGTTTTAGAGTGGTGTCTTCGTCAGGCATGGGCGTTTCATCTTCCTTCGCAGAGGGCTGAACGTTCTCTGCAGCGGGATTGGACATACCGAAATCCAATTCCAAGGTGTGTGCAAACTCCTTATCCTCACGAAGAATATCTTCGATTTCCTTCAATTTAGGCAGTTCACTTATGTCATACAACCCAAAATGCTCGAGAAATGCTTTTGTGGTTCCAAACAAAAGCGGACGCCCCGGTGCGTCTTCTCGTCCGACAACAGTAACCAGATTTTTTTCCATAAGCGACCGAAGCGTCCAATCCGCATTTACGCCTCGGATCTTCTCAATCTCGGCACGTGCAATTGGCTGCCTATATGCGATGATCGCCAAGACTTCAAGTGAAGACTGACTCAGTTTTCGATCCATTTTTGCCTTAAAGAGTCGGCTCACCCACTTATCAAACTGTGGGTGTGTGGCAAATTGATAGCCACCGGCTATTTTGACGATTCGCAGAAACGTATTTTGTTCCTGATAATCCTTGTTTAGCGCATGAATTACCTCGAGCACCGCTCGTGAAGTCACTTCTTCCTTCTGTATACACTCGACTATGCGTTCTACGGGCAGTGGCTCCGTACTGGCGAAAAGAATCGCTTCGACAATTTGCTTAATGGGCAGTCCGTCTATCAACTGAGATTCCGTATTCAACGTGGAAGGCCTTTCTTAATCATTTCGAAAATAGTCGTTTAACCATCGACACAATACGCCGGAACAAACCCCTGATGAAGGACGGTTCTTCCTGCTGCTTTCTCGTTGGCTCCAACCCTGGATATTCCCAGACTATCTGTTTTGGCAATTCGTCTGCAGTTTCCTCTTGCCGAGCTTCCATTTCTTCGGCAACGTTCGCCACCTGTGGTCGAACAGCAGGTCCTCCAATCGGCACTTCCCTCGACCCGTCGCCATCCACCAAATCACTCTCTATAGATGAATCATCCGACGTATCCACTCTTGATTCGTGTTCAGTATGCTCAGA
>JAGQUY010000323.1 GCA_020438245.1 Bacteroidota bacterium | reverse complement strand
TAGCTGTCTCAAGATCAATAGGAATGAATTTAAACGTATAAGAGTGAGGTTGACCCGGCTCAATTACTTCATCGATATTTGATTCAAATTGACCGATGTTGAACGTTCTTTTTAGCCATCCCGTTTTCGATGGCTTGTAATATCCCAGCGTCCAGAAGTACCCGTTGTCACCGCTCTTTATCAACTGGAATGTATCGAGACCCGCCTCCGGTATAGTCAACTCAAGATAACACTCCCTATCGCCTCTGACGATTCCAAGTATTTTGTTGCTTGTCCCTTTTATCTGTGATCCTGGTTTTGTGTCAACAAAATGAACCCTTGTTTGTGGGGGCAGCTCGACAACTGTCGAAAACGCCTGACCAACCCCATCTGTTCCAGACGCTAATGTCGCCCCAGCATTGTCAACGCCGAGGATTCTTATAACGTCAGACCCGCCAACTGATGCCAGAAAGTCACCAGCCGTCCACATTCTTACACCAGCCATAGCTTAGCCCTCCTTATCGGTTTTCTTATTTTTTTCTTTTATTTCGGCAAAGTCTTTGAAAAATTCTATCTCAGACTCATCGACTTCAAACTTTTGCCCGCGAACAAACTCAACGCCGTGCTTTTTAACGCCTGATTTGTTTATGGTTACTTCAAATTTTTTCGCCATGATTGTTTACCTCCGTTTAATCATTATAGCAATATAGCATGTGATTCCATGTAGCGTTGTGAACAAGCTCGTCACCAAGAACGTTTATTTCTGTCAACCCCTCTGGTATTGAAATATCCTCGATAGCGGCAACCCTTATTCTGTCAACACCATCAACCTGTATTGTAATTGGGGATGAAAACTTTTTAAGTAAATTGCTCACAGCCTCATCGAAAACCCTGATTGAGCTGCTAATATACTCACTCGAATCAACAAAAGAGATGCTCAGAGACCCGAAAACGCGTAGCCCATAAATAGTTGTACTACCGGTATACTCTCTTGGTTGTATGTCTCCGTGAGTTAGAAATACACAATTCACGGAACCTCTTTCGCCTGTGATTTTTCTCCATTCAGCCTCAGACGCTGGAAACCGTTGATGCCATGTCACCCTTTCAACCGTCGAGACCTCGTTTATTTTTTCAGAATATGCAAGCATACAGTGATGTATCCAATTCATGCGAGTGACTCTTTAAGTGCCTCTTCAAGGATTTCCTCGCCGTGCCATGTCTGAGACTCCTCTGCCGAAGGAGCCATGAAAGCCCTTGCACCACCAGCCCATCTTTCTTGACGATTGGCATAAGGAGTAAACAAGGTCTTATTGATTTCAAACCCAATAGGTCTCACGGTGATGTTTGTAAATGACTCAGACTTTCCACGCGCCGCATTGACAAGCCTCCCCGATCTTACAGTGAGTATGTCGGGTCTTGCAGGCGGGAACTTCTTACTATGCCTGCCAAGAATCCAGAACAACTTGGAGCCTGCAAGCTGATTCCACTTCTTGTTGAACTTCTCAGCAAACGAGCGCAAAAGCCTTTGAATCCACGTCTCATTATCCATGAGTGATTCAAGTTTCTTGCTCTTTTTTACCGATAGCTTGATCATATTCTAAGCCTCGGCCTTTTGAAGTTTGTCATCATCCATTTCTCCAAGTCATCAAATGACCTGAACGACTTCTCAAGTTTGGAATTTGATGCCAATACCAGAGCGTCATGCCCCTTTGGGCTTAACGAATGCATGATCTGAACCAGTTGCAGGAAGTTCTGTTGGTCTCCAAATTCAATCGTTGAATAACCAGCCGTATAGGTAACCGTAAGATGATCCACGCCAACAGGCCAGCCTGCGGGCCTGTAAATCAAACCAAGTTCGGTGTTAAGTGAATACAGGGAAGAATCCAGAGTTTCGCTCGTGGCCTCACCGACGTATTGAACCACAACGGATTCAACCGATATCGCTGGCCGATACTTTAACATAAGCTCTGTCTTGCAGTAGTCGTCATTGCTTAGAACCTCAACGATCGATCTTGATTTGAAAACGTTCTCGGTCTTTTCCTCTAAGAACTGTCTCGCCCTAAGTGCCAGCTTGTAAAGCCGCACAACATCGGGGTCGTTATCGTTTTTCCCCGGCAGAAGCTCATCCCGAACGTCGTCAAACTCCACCAATCGAAAAGGGTCAACCCTTGTTAGCTTCTCATCATCCGCAATGTTTGAAGTCAAAGCAGGGGTCACTGTAAACCCCGTTGACGTGCAAGCGGAGATCACATACTCGGTCGAATGACCGGCAAAGATAACACCCTCACCGTTGATTAACTGCCTTGCAGGCGTGTCAAACACAACGGCGGTGTTACCGCTTGTCACCGCACCGTTTACCGATCTTTGAATCGAATCCTGTTCCATTTAACACAAAAGGCTGAGGCTATTTGCCCCAGCCTCTTTTTTACGAAAGTTCACTCTTTGCCTATCGTTTCAATAGCTGAAAAATATATGTCTGCTTGTTGGTCAGCCATTTTTCAGCCGTAGTTCCGTTCAATCTACCGCTTATCTCGGAACCAATAACAGCAAATCGCAACTTCTGGGCTTTCGACCTGTCACCCGCTGGAATCGAATACGTGAACGATTTACCGGGTGCAGTCGTGGCCGCACTTGTAAATCCAACCGTATCTGCAGCTCCTGCGGCTGTTAAGTTCCTAAGCGCACTCCAGACCGTCCCGTTGGACGACTGATGGCCTGTCTGAAACTTTAGAACAAACCCCAGGGTATCACCTTGAAGTGCGTTGATGCTGATATAAACGGAGTCATAGGGGAAATAGTCAACTGCCGTCGTGTAGGCCGTATCCGTTGACCCCAGAGCCGTTATTGCGATTCCAGCGGAGGTATACCATGCGCTTCCCGTGCTAACAAACGGATTCTGCGCATTGACAAACGGAACATACAGCAGAAGCAATAAAAATAACTTTTTCATTGTCTTCATTCCTTTTTTTTGTGTTTCATTTTATCGAAAATTCGCTCAGGAACATCCGATTTTTTGAAAACCTGACCATACGCAATTTGCTTTATAACTCCATCGCATTCAAATCCTATTGATTGCAATGATACAAATTCAGTATCATCAAGCTCAACATCAACCGTCTGTTCCTTTTTCTTGCGTGCCATCTTAAGCAGCCGTCTTTGCAACTACTATCTGATGGTTCTCACCATCAACATCCAGATCGGCAAAGTTCTCAAGACCGTGACGTTCACGAACATACATCTTGAACTCATACGCGCTCTGCAAGTCAACAGCGTCCGCATTGACACCGTAGAACACAGGCTCAACCGACATGCCGAGTTTGTATCTTGCTTTCGTCACGCGGGCAACATCTGCCAAAACGCCGTAAGCCGTATCAGCAGCAGCATCAAGACCGGGCATGGCATACGATTCGTATACAGGAATGCCCATCAAACGGCCCATGATGTTGATGTCGTTCGATCCCATGCCGATATATTCTTGGAAAATCGGTCTGTTATTCGAATCCTTGATCTGGCGAATAACACCCATCACATCTGGATGCCAGATGAACGCGGCGGTCGGTCGGCTTCGCGGGCTGAGTTTGGTAACCATCGAATTGATGTCATCAAACGTCAGCGAGGCGGGAGCTCTCGTGACGGGGTTCTGAGCGTCAGAAACAAGACTCAAACCAGTGCAGAGCGTCGTCCCGGCAGAGTAGCCAGAACCTGTCAGCCATTGCGTATCGAAGAACTTACCGCGAGAGTCCATTGCATCCATCTGCAAGAACTGAAGAAGCGATTCGGTGCCTTCAAGAAGTTGACGGCTGGATTCAATTGCCGTAGTCACAAGTTCGACATAGACGGTTTTCGATTCAGTCGCGGGCTTGCTTCTGGTAGATGCAACCTTCTCCGCCTGAATATATGTCGTCGATGCCGATGTGCGTCGCGCCATCTTAACGCTCTGGAAACTCGTCTGCCTGGGCTGAACAAGCTGAGCGTAAAGACTGTATTTCCCAAACTCTGCGCGGGCTTCAAGCTCAAATCCAGTGGGGACGAGCGCGCCACCAAGCGCGGCGGTATCCGTTCCCATGATGTCAGTCGTCGCAAGTTTGATATAACCCTCACGCACGGCTTGATCATACTGGCCCTTGTTCCACATTCCAAGACCAACGGCGAAACGATAAACAGGATCATCTTTGTGGAAATGACCCGTTTTGGTTCTGTGGTTGATGAAATACTCAGCACTCAGTAATTCTTGCTTTTCTTTCTTCGGGGTCTGAATGAACTTCGCTATCTCAGCATTCAGCTTGGTTTCGGTTTCTTTGACCTGATTCAGAATCTGAGTCAGAGTCTCTTTGTTTGCTTTGGAGTTGTCTGCCACAGCAGCGGCGAGCGTCTCAACGACAGGCTTTAGCTGCTCCGTAATATTCGGAGCCTCAAGAGTCTCAAAAAATTCTTCACCCTGCTGGAGTTTGTAGTCGGTGGGAACCTCTTTAACGGTTCCGTCGGCTAATTTTACCTTTTTATTCATGATTCGTTCCTTAGACGTTTGTTGACAATTTGCAATAATGCCTCAGTGTCAACTCTGCTAACATCTCTGGACAAATCACGGGTTTTGACTAACGGTCTTGCTCCGTCTCCATCAAAACCTTTACGGTTTTGGCCTAACGTTTCCGCAAGAGTATTCTCAAGCGAGGACAGTCTCGACTCAAGATCAAGATAATAATACGGACTGCTTGTTACGTTGTCAAGTTGTTTCTTTGCGAAATCACTGCATGACTGTCTTAATGCCGATGCAATCCTGGGGATCGGCGTTATTGACCATTCAAACATATCAAACGTTTGAATATATACGATTAGATTTTTTGATTTCTGCGAGCGATCCTCAGGGTAATCCTCTCTGTATTTTTCAACGGCATTCTGACCGAAGAAAATTTGTTTCGGTACGATTCCAACTGACGCTCCCTTGATCTGGCCCGCCTCAACCCAGTCAAAGACCTCATTGGCGAAATCAATCATCATTCTTTGACGTTCGCTCTTGCCCTCTGTCTTTATGTCTGGCGGCCCCCACTTTGATCTTACAGATGTAGCATTGGCAAAACTTGGATAATGCCTTGTCCATTGAGCTTGACCAAGCGGGGCATCGGAATTGTGCCCGAAAAGAACGGTCTGATTCTCTTTGTAGGTTTTCAGATCATCGCCTCGGACATTTAGACGCGCCTCACCGCCTCTCCAGAAATCATTGTTCATGATCTCAAATACGGCAAACTTTTCTTTTTTGTTCACCTCAGCAAGTTGATATACCGCCCATGCGTTATACTCTTGACCTGATTCTGGATATAGATTCATTGTTCCTCCCTGCGTTGAGAAACTCTTTGTTCTGTTTGTTGTTCTCTGATTGCGCTACGTAGCGGGGTCATGCTCTTACTTACTATCGGCTCATCGCCAATTCCATCTGGGTGCTCATTCCAATCATACATCGCCCTAACTTGGTCGGGTGTCATTATTCCCGCATTGACCAGAGTCTGATAGACCTGGGCCTGCGTGACTTCGTCATCTGATACAACGCTATCAAATTTCATGAAAACATAGTCATCGTATTTTTTTAACACGCCATAAGTCCAGTCTTCACCGAAATCATCAAGAGCAGGCTGAAATCCAAATTTCGCCGTGACGTAAATACCGGCCTCTGCGTCGGCCCTGTTGGTAGCGTCTGAAATATTCAATGCTGATTTAGATATAGCATAGGCTTGAGCAAATTGATCACGATTCATTTTAAGAAATTCGTTGCTTTCAAAATCCTTTGGCGAATAGGTGATCGTTTTCATTTCAATACCATTATCCGCAAGGAAGGCTCCTCCCGCTTTAGCATAACCAGCTTTAGCGGCATAGGAGTTCTCAAACTCGGCGCGCCTTGTTTCACTGATCTCATTAGGGCTTGTAAAATAATGAGCGGGATAGCCTCCGTTTTGCATCATGTTATTGTAATACCGCTTCATCATGAGATCAAGATCATGCGTTTCAAGTATTGCCATGCCAGGCGATCTTCCAAATATCGGAGAATTTATCGAGGGATATTTGAAGTGTATGATCTCATCGTATTCAAACCGTTTTTTTATTCCTCCGTGTTCCTTTTCATAGTGCGTGATTTCTCCGTATTCGTTCATGATAGGAGTAACTTGGCCCCATGACGGAAATAAAAACCAGCTCTGTGATGGCTTACCAATCGCATTCGGTGGCGTATGAACAAAAGCGTTGCCGAGGGCCATTTTACCCATCATAATCAAGTACCATAGCTGAGATTTACGCATCTGCGGGTTAGGCTTCTCGACCAAAGAATACAAATAACTATTCGTGTCAATCAATTCTACGCCTTGCGATGTCTCACGGTAAATTCCGTATTTAGCCGTCTGCGTGAATTTCGCGTATCGGTCAGCACATATCCACTGCCAATGCAGATTCTTTTTAAGGGCATCGCGCTGTATCGCTGTATCTGTATAGGAAGACGAAGAAGAATATCCCCAGCTATTCGGGAACGGAACCATCGCATCCACAGCTAAAGCCAAGTGCCCCTCAGCTTCAGCATCATCAAGAAGTTGTAAAAATTCTTTTCTTACAGCCATGTCAAAACAGGCCCCGTTGGTTGAAGTTTTTCACTCTGACTATACCTTGCCGCGTCCCAGCCGTGATTGAATTTGTCAATCGGCTCGTTTAACGGATTCCCAGAAGCATCAAGTAGCCACGTGTAGTTACGTTGTTCTTTCCATAGGTTGACGCTCCGTCTTGTGATTCCGTAAGGTTGCTGCTTGATCCAGTTTATACCCCATGATATCGAATCTTTACCCTTCATTGCAGGGACAACATTCCATCCGTAACCGCGTAGCTCGTCAATAGATTTCGGCTCCGCGCTATCAGCTTGAATCTTTGCACTCTTTGATACCTCGCATGCGCTTAGCCTGTCAGAAATGTCCTTGTTATTCATTCCCGATTCATAGATCAATTCGTCGAATATCAACATGCCGTTGAATACCGTTGACCTTATCAAGCAAGTTGGATGGTTGTATCCGAAGTCAA
>JAGQUY010000322.1 GCA_020438245.1 Bacteroidota bacterium | reverse complement strand
AACGCGTACTGGTGATCGACAAGGATCGGATACCGCGTATCCTGGCAAGCCGTGCTCTAAAAAATGGCGGTTATGCAACCATGGTAACCAGCCCCGGCGAAATTTCGCAGGAAACATTCGAAAAATTCGGCCCGGACGGATTGGTTTTGGACCACACCGACAGCGAAACCATTCTGAAGAAACTGGATCTCACCAAGGGTGGCCGAACTGCCCCGATGATTATCATTTACAGCGATCAGGATCATCTGGACAAGTTCGACGGCGTCCAGAAAATCGGATCTTACGAGATTTCGTCCTTTATTTCCAAGACAACGATTGATCAGGCGCTCGCCCACACGGTCTATCAAGCCTTGAGAGAAAAAGCAAACTAAGAAGCCGATCTCTTACCTGCTATTTTCACGTTGCCTTCCTCCTATCCGAAAAGTCCTTGATTTCAAGGCCCCGGCCTGATAAACTGCAATCCCCATGACAACCCAATCTCCAAATACAAAGAAAAAGCAAAGGTTGCCGAAACGTACATTTTGGTGGCAGGTGGAGCTTTCGGGATATTCCAATGCAGAGGCAATTCAGTCCGCTCTTTTCAAGTTGGGTTCACGCGGAACGCAGGATCTATCCGACCATGTGATTGCCTATTTTGAATCGGAAGACTTTAAGTCATCGAAGGGGATTGTCGGCAGTCTTGGAAAAGCGTTGGGGCCACGGATCAAGATTACCGTTCATAAACTGCCCGCCCAAGACTGGGAGTCGGGATGGAAAAAGTATTTCAAACCCAGGAGAATTTCCAAACGCGTGGTCGTGCGTCCAAGTTGGGAAAAATACAAGAAGAAGAAAAAAGAAATCGTCGTGGTGATTGATCCGAAAATGTCCTTTGGCACGGGCACCCATGAGACCACACAGTTGGTCCTGAAATCCATGGAGAAGATCCTTCGAAAAAAGGAGGTTGTCATGGATATCGGTACCGGAACGGGCATCCTGGCGATTGCCGCCGCAAAACTCGGAGCGGGCAAAGTTTTCGCACTCGACAATGATGAGGATTCATTCATCAATGCGAAAGAAAATGTTGCAGTCAATAAAGCCGCCGGCAAAATCAAAATCGCGCATACGACTCTGGATCGATTGCCCAAACGATGGCCGAAGAAAGTTGACTTGATGCTCGCGAACATTCAACGATCCATCATCGAGCCGATGCTCAAGACCATGAAAGAGCATCTGCGGGCCCAAGGACGGATCATTCTTTCGGGACTGCTGGTCGAAGAGGATGCGCAGGTGTTCACCATGATCGAGCGTTCAGGACTCATCGTAAAGAAGAGCTTCCGGGACGGAGAGTGGATGTGCTACATCGTCAAGAAAGCCTGATCGGTGCGGCTTGCCAGCATTGACATTGGTACCAACACGGTGCTTTTGCTGATTGCCGATACGAACGGCTCCTTGAAAACGGTTTATGAAGATCAAAAAATCATCCGCCTGGGCAAAAGCGTTGACGCCGACCGATGCATAGGGCTTGACGGATTTCAAAAGCTGGTAAACGTGCTGACGGCCTATCGAGAACCCATTCAACAATATGGATGTGCACATACCATTGTGGCTGCGACGAGTGCCCTGCGTGATGCCGGAAACCGGGACGAATTCATAGACCGCGTTTGCCAGGCTACCGGATTCCGGATTGCCGTTCTGAGCGGGGACGAGGAGGCCCAGACAACATTTTTCGGGGGTCGAATGGTCCTTCCGCAAGAAGAGCAACTCGCGGAAACTTTTTTGATCGATATCGGCGGGGGCAGCACTGAATATATTGTCGGTAACGGCTCGCGCATTCACAAAAAGACCAGTCTGGATATCGGGTCGGTTCGATTGACGGAACGATTCATCAAACACGACCCCGTTGTTTTCGAGGAAGAAGATATACTCCGTAATTTCATCAGAACGTGCCTTTCCGAAAAGCTGTCCGATTTTTCTGTTCCGGAAGGGGCGGTCGCCATTGGGGTTGCCGGAACGGTTACGACTGCGGCGACGATGGCGATGTCGCTGACCGGGTACGACTGGAAAAAAGTGAACGGGTATGTTTTGTCGACCGAAACTGTTGATCGTTTAATATTCGATCTGCGGAGTAAGAATCTTGAGGGCCGTCAAAACATACAGGGATTGCATCCCGATCGGGCGGATATCATTTTTGCGGGATTGATTATCCTGCGAGAGTCCATGGCATACTTCGGATTTGACGACATTGTGACCAGTCACTTCGGTTTGCGCCATGGCCTTATCCACGGATATCTGCTTCAATCATCGAAATCCGAACTTTAGAAAATAAAAAAGGGGTCTCCGTGGAGACCCCTCAAGGATGACCCTTTACGTTTTAATTGGCGGACTAAACCGAGCCCAACCATTTTTTCCTGAATGCCAATTGTTCAGGACTCGGGTTTTCCATGGGCGTGATCTTGTGCTTTTCCACAACGGCTTTTGAAGCGGCGGTTGCGCTCAACGTCATTTCCTGTCCGTTCCTCTCCACGGTCCAGGAAAATTGATCTCCCGGCTTCAGGGATTTCAATGCTTCGGCCACCTTCTCATCAAAAATGTCAATGAGTTGGTCACCCTTTCCGAATTTTAATAGAATATCGCCATTTTGAAGACCGAGCTGTTTATTCACGGCATCGTCCGGATCAACCTCTTTGGTTGACAAAGCGCCATCTTTAAACTCATATTTGAATTTGCCTGTTGATGCGGCGGATTCACCGGATCGAAATTCTGCAGTATAGTTATAACCTGCTTTTGCCAGCAATTCCTTGATTGGCAGGGCTTCGGTGCCCTTTACATACCGTTCAAAAAAATCGGCAATTTCAGGGTAGGTCATCTTCACAAAGTCATCAAAGAAGGTTTCGTCTTTGAACGCTTTCTTAGGACCGTATTTTTTCGAAAGTTCCTTCAACACGTCCTGCAGGCCTCGTTTACCGCCAGACAGTTCCAATAACTTCACGTCCAGCAACATGGCGGAAAGGGCGCCCTTCGCATAAATGTTGGGGTATTCCTTCCCCTGCTCACCATATGAACCTAGTGCAAGATCCAATAGGCTGACATCGGGACTGAAGAAATCATTAATCTTCAACTTTTGAGTGATTTCCTTCATCAATTCGTCATTGGTCTTCACACCAGCACGAACCTGCATCATATGAGCGGCCCATTCGGTAACACCCTCATACAACCAAAGATGACGCGATGGAGTGGGCTGCTCGAAATTGAATTTTTCAATAATTTCGCTGTGGATATTCAAAGGGGTCACGATATGAAAAAATTCGTGCGCCGCAGTGCTGCGAATCAGCTCTCCGTAATTGGGATTGTCCGATTCCGGCAGTGTGTACAAGGAAGAGTAGCTGTGTTCCCACGCACCGGCGGAGAGCATGGGTTTGTCTCTGAAATGATACAGGAAGACGTACCGTTTGACCGGAAGTCCGTCCAGAAACTTATCGGCTGCGAAAAGAACATCTTTGAGATGGGTACGAAGGCTGTTCTTATCGGCTGCGAAAAGAACATCTTTGAGATGGGTACGAAGGCTGT
>JAGQUY010000321.1 GCA_020438245.1 Bacteroidota bacterium | reverse complement strand
GAGCGACCTACGACGTATTCTGTCATCGGTCAAACTGGCTCTCGTGAGATCTACAATCCGTGCCAACAGAAAAAACCACAAAAAAGTACCGAGCACCATTCCAACGATAAAACTTACCTTGTCCATGATATCTGTTGAAATCCATTGCCAGGCAAAAAGCGTTCCGGCTACCACGACCCAGAAAGCCATGGCCATCGGATTAGCCAGCAGAATAAGAAATCCCGTGGAGAAATTCGCTCCCAGATTCTCGTCCGTCATTCGGGGCAGCTGCGTTGTGGCTTGTCCCCGCAGCCCAACATAGATAAGACGCCCACCCAGTACGCCCAGGATGGGCACCGACAGATACTTCATCCAACCCATCATGACTTCCTGGACAGCTGCCATCCCAAAAACGCCAATCACACAATACCCGGCGTCGACAGTCAATGCTCCCAATCCGATAAGCAGGCCCGGCATAAATCCGCGACGAAACGTTGTATCCATGATAGTAATGGTGATAGGGCCAATCGGAACCGAGTTGACGAATCCCAACACCAAACCCAACAGAAAGGCAAGACCTAAGTTGCTCAACAAAGTCATTTTGGCACCGCAGTCACCATGAGATCGTCGCCGACCCGTTTTATCGCCCGGAACTCGAGGCCATGGGTTTGCGAAATACGCTCGGCAGTAAGACCAGAAAAAGCGGAGCGACCGTTACCGAGCAATTTGGGAGCGATAAAAAAAACAAACTCGTCCACAAGTCCTTTTTCGAAGAATGCGGAGGCCACGGTGGATCCACCTTCGACCAGTATACTCCCTATGTTATGGCGGTTTCGAAGCTGCATCAAAACCTGTTTCAGCTTTATACGTGGTGATGTCGGCAGGACCAGGACGCCGCGCTTCTTCAGACTCTCCATTTTCTTTTTCGAAGCCGACGGCGACGTAACCAGAATCGTCTCATGCACACGATCGTCCGAAAATACCGTGGCTGTCAATGGGGACCGTAGTCTCGAATCCAACACTATACGCCAGGGATTATTGCCCCGAACCATTCTGACCGTAAGCTCAGGATCGTCCGCGATGACCGTATTGGCGCCTACGAGAACGGCGTCATGGGTAGAGCGCAGCTTGTGTGCAACCCGCCTGGAAGATTCACCGGAAATCCACTTGGAATCGCCGTTGAAGGTTGCAATTTGTCCATCAAGCGTCTGAGCGAGTTTGATGGTCACAAAGGGAATACCGGTTCTGATTTGTTTGAAGAAGGCCTTGTTCAGATTTTTGCAGGCCTCTTCAAGAATGCCATGCTCGACCTTCACGCCATGTCGTTCGAGAAATTCCAAACCCTTGCCTGAGACCTCAGCAAAAGGATCCAGCGTCCCAAAAACGACTCTTCTAAAGCCTTCTGTGACAATCCGATCCGAACACGGCGGTGTTTTTCCGTGGTGGCAACAAGGCTCCAGATTGACATACAGAGTCATGCCGGAAAAGCTCTGTACTCCCTTACGCTTGGCGCACTCAATTACCTCAACTTCTGCGTGAGGCAGTCCATAGCCGCGATGGTACCCCTCCGCCACGATCTCACCGGTTCTATCGAGGACAATAATTGCCCCAACCATGGGATTGGTCGCCGTACGCCCAATCGCTCTTGCAGCAAGCTGCAGTGTCCGCCGGATATAGTGTTCAGAAGTCACTCTCCAACATACCCAAAGCGCCTGATGTATTCAAGACCCGATGGGGGCACGTTTTTCTTGACAGTTCTGCGTCGATCATGTAGATTGCTTAAACTTTCAAAATCTTTTGAAACTTGAATGCATAAGAATTTTTCCCAAGCCATCGACTATTTCACCCAAAGCTGGGGCGAATTCGGCTTCTTCTGGGGCATCAATAAGTCAATGGGTGAACTTTACGCGCTCCTTTTTGCCACCGATGCTCCGATGTCACTGGATGACATGTGTCACGCCCTGAAAATCAGCAGGGGCAATGCCAGCATGAATATTCGTGCGTTGCAGAACTGGGGCGTCATTAGAAAGGTCAGGATCAAAGGGGACCGGAAAGACTACTACGAACTGGACGAGGACATGTGGCGTACCATAAGCATGTTCATTCGTGAGAGAAAAAAACGTGAGCTGGAGCCGGCGCTGACAACCATGAAAAAAAGTGCCAACTTGGTGAGAGAGGCATACAAATCGATGAATGTGTCCGACCGCAAGAGGGCCGGTGTTTTTTTGAAACGACTTGATGCCATGATTGAAATTAGTCAAGGAGTGAATCAGCTCTTGGATCAATTTATTAGAGGCGAGGAAGTTCACTCGTCTGAGATTACAAAAATACCCATTCGTTGGAACACGGTAAAGGAAGCCGGATGAAACCGTTAACCAGATCTCCGTGGCAGCAGTCTTTTCTCGAGCAGGTCGACACGATCATAGAGGAGGTTTTTGAAAATACTGGAAGTGCCGATTTCAAGGATATTTTGCTGAG
>JAGQUY010000320.1 GCA_020438245.1 Bacteroidota bacterium | reverse complement strand
TTGTTGAGTCATTTACTCCGTGGATCGTTTCCATTAGTTGGTCTTCCGTTTTCTTGTCCATGGGCTTTGCGGCAGGGATAGGTATCTTTTTCGGATTCTATCCAGCTCGGAAGGCCGCTGCTCTTAATCCGATTGACGCGCTCCGCTACGAATAAGACTCATTTCCAATCGCAATAGTTTCTGTTTCAGGTCCTCCGGCGGGATGCGGAACTTGAAAGATTTTTTTCCGTTTATAAAGACAACGGGAACTTCCTCTCCATACAAATTCATCCATTCCGTTCGACTGCCGATATCCTTCGTCCTGATGTTCAATTTAAACAGGCTACTCGCTTCGTCCAATACTGCCCTGGCTTCATCACACAGGTGGCAGTCGCTTTTCGTGAAAAGAACTACATCGATCAGTGGCTTTTCCAACCCAAGGGACATGGCTATGGTTCCTTACCTATCTGAAGATTATCAATGACTTTGGTTTCTGATTTTCCCGACAGAGCGTCGGTTACGGTAAGTTCCAACCGGTAGTTCCCTGGGGGTACATCCCTGATATTTAGACCAAGCGAATAAGTTTCGTCGCGTTGGGCGCTTCGACCCTCAAAAACAGAAGTTAGAATAGGTTCGTGTCTGCGTTTGCGAAGGCCTGATAGGAAGCCGGCCGTTGGACGATGGTGCAGACTGGCCGCTATGGTATATCTTGCGGTGTGGTCATCTCCAAGGCCCAGATTATACATCTCAAAGTAAAGGCAGACGATATCGGATGGTCTGAAGCGATGTGTTACTTTCAAAGGGAAAGAGTCCTGCCGAAATCCCACAACGACATCGCTGACGCAAAAGTCTTCCTGCGGGAAGACTCTTGGATGAAATGCTCGCCGACAAACACCAAAATGTTGGTCACCCGTTGTCAGCCATTCCATAACTGCCTCTTCAAAGGAGCCTTCTGGTGAGATATTCACCTCCACGTCCGAAATGAACGACAGTTCGTTGACTTCATTGATTGAAAGTTCTTTGGTCTGTCGAATTTGATGGACTATTTTGCCCTTTTCATCAAGAAGAAACAGCCCGTTTTGAAGTTTGACAGGAAAGCCAGTTTCTTCGAAGGAAGGATCAACTTGATGGGTAAGGGCGCTTGTGTAAGCTCGGATACGCGTGGTGCCCTGTTGTCCCTTGAACTGAAAAATATCACCTTGCAACTCAAAACTGTATGCCGAAGGGAGTGTATAGGCATCTGCTTTAGTGTGGTATGCTGAGCGATATTGGAGGAAGGAAGACTGGTCCATTACGTAATGACCGGTCGAATATTCGTCCTCAAATTGAAAAGTGTATTCCGGATAGATCCAGGTTTCAAGGCCCCCCAAGAAGCGTTCATCCGGCTGAGTCTTATATCGAAAAAGCGGATCACCATATCTTATGAAAATTACACCCCTGTCCGTCTTCCAACCCGGTATTCCCATTTTCGGCACTCCGAAGCGAAGATGACTATACGTCAGGCGATTGTAGTGTTCGAGCTGCCGCTCATTGTACTTGGTCAGTTTTAACGGGTCATTTTTTGCCCAAAAGGCTGACCGATAGCTGCTGTCGCGGGAAAGTTCCAAGGCGTCTTGTGGTACGATACCGTCTATATTTTCAAAAATCGTCCGTGTTTCAGCCGGCATCAACTTCAGCGCTTTACAATAGTATTCATCTGACTGATCAAATCGTCCTGCCAGGTAACAAGCAAGACCAGCCATGCAGTGAACTTCATAATCAGACGGATTGGTATCAGCCAGCTTTTCCAAAAAATGAGCCATTTTTTCATAACTCTTAATCTCAAAATACATCAATGCCAAATGTATAGTTGCGTCGCGATGTGTCGAATTATAGACTAACGTCTTTTCAAAGAAAGACGCAGCGCGAAGCATATCGTCCCGGCCGTAAGAACTTAAGTCAAGCATTCCGGATTCAACGAAACTGACCATATTCTTATACTTCAAAGCCGAGCGTTCGGCAACCAACCCTTTGTAGTAATAGGCTTCCGCAAAGTAGGTATTATATGTGAGACCGGGTTTTGGCCCAATTCGAAGTAAGTCCGTGCTTGCCCGGTCACAACTATAGAAAAAACCCTGCTCATACAGGATTCGCACTTTCAAGATCAAGGCTTTGAGGTCTGATTTGTCCTTGCGAAGGGCCTCGTTGATGAAGTCAAGAGCTAATCTTCTGCCATTGACTGTATTGGTCTCGAGGTTCCAGCTGGCCAACTTGTACCGGGACTCCGCGAAGGCGGGTGAGTCTTCAGGAATCCGACGAAGAGAATCTAGTTGAGCGTTCGAAAAGGATTTGGGATGATCACCCGATGCCAGCAAAACTGCGAAGAAAAACAATGCCACGGCATTCCTTTCGATTGCCCAGATCAGTCAGTCGTTTCTGGGAATGGAGCGATGAATAAATACCGCTAGTCGAAGCTGTCAGTATGCACCTAAAAATAATATAGAGGGGCTCTTGAGCATTGTCAAGCGGCGTCGCGGGGTACCAGGCGGGAGAAGAGTGGGCGCAACAAAAGGCGAATGATCATGATCAGTGGGACGGCGATTAAGCACCAAAATACCACTGCCCTGATGTTAGCCATCCACAGAGATTGAATTGTATGCCATGGTTGTTCACTCAATCGAAAAAAGATATCCTCCACCGAGAAAGGGATGGCTTCTGTGCCAAAAAGCCACGCGCCGGCTGCAAAAAAGGGGATAAAGAATGCCAGCTGAAGAGGATAGGTAAAATAATTGACGATCTGAATGGCCACCGGGTTAACCCTAAAAAGATAGCCAACCAATGCACACAAGATCGTTGTGGACCCGATCATCGGGAAAATACCGAGCGTGATTCCCAGTGCAACGGCAAGCGCCAATTTGTCCGGAGATACCCCCTGACGCAGCAATTCGACCAGGGGTAAAACGAGGCGACGTTGGAAAAAGCCCGATTTTGAAATCATATCGCAAATCTCAATACATGCATAGAAATCACAGATGCATGGTATTTGGTCGCGCAAAAACCATCTGCATCACGTTGATGTTGCGCATCGAGAATGCGGCCTCGCAGTAGGAGAGATAATAATTCCATTTTCGAACGAAAGAGTCTCCAAACCCCAGACTCTTGACCTGATCTCTATTTCGGTTGAATTCTTCACGCCACTGGGACAGGGTTCTTGCATAATGCAGCCCCAGATTCTTCATATCAAAAAGCGTCAAATCGCCGGTAGCGTTAATAGAACGGTTGATCGCGGCGACGGAGGGAAGGAGGGAACCCGGAAAAATATGCTTTTGAATCCAGTCCACACCGCGCCGAAGTTCGTCGTACCGAGAGTCAGGGCAGACGATCACTTGGAGGGCCAATACGCCGCCCTTTGTAAGGACATCGTGACACTTTTGAAAAAAAGTCCTAAAATATCGGTGGCCGACCGCTTCGAGCATTTCGATGGAAACAATTTTGTCAAAGCGTCCCTGCACGTGCCGGTAATCTTGAAGCCTAACCGTCACAAGGTCGGACAAACCGGCAGCGGCGATGCGTTCTTTGGCGTATTGGAATTGTTCTTGGCTGATCGTAATGGTAGTAATCTTACAACCGTAGTTCCGTGCTGCATGTTCTGCAAATCCGCCCCAACCTGTCCCAATTTCAAGAACGTGATCGGAGGGTTCGAGATGTGCCACCCTGCAAAGCCTGTCGTATTTGGCTATCTGTGCCGTTTCCAAACTCATTTGTTGGTCTTTGAAATAGGCGCTGGAATAAGTCATCGTCCTGTCCAGAAACGTCTGGAAAAACGCGTTGCTGAGATCGTAGTGCTCTGAAATATTCCTGCGCACTTTTCTTACACTGTTCGGACGACTCTTATGACGAAATCGATTAATTATCTTGAGAAGGTTGGAAGCCTTGAAAAAGCGACGGGAACCCGAAAGGCTGGGACTCCGGTCAATATTCAGGATGAACCATTTGATTACGTGCGTGACACTGTCGGTCTCCCAGTCGCCGTCGACGTACGATTCGCCAAAACCGATATCCCCGTACCAGAGACACTTCTTGAAGAATTGATCGGATTTGACAATGATGGTAGCGTCAACATCCGGGGTTGTGCCAATTGTTTCTTGGGTTCCATCGGGGAATACCAAACGTAGACGACCAAGAGTCATTTTGCGCAACTCTCCCAGGACGATCTTGCGTGCTATCGACGGGTGTTGGACATCCGCTGAACTGCCGCTAAGCGCTTCTTCCATGATAGACCTCCCGTTGTAATTCCAATTGATCTGTTTTCTTATGATAGGGCAGACCACGCAACCACAGCTTCATTGCCTGCCAATGAATCGAAAATAGGATGGATATCGTAATGGCAGGAAACCGAAGAAAATAGAAAAAAAGCATTCGGTCGGTCAACGGCACCCTTTTGCCAACCAACGTACTAAGAAAGAACTTACGGTTTTCCTGGTAGTCATTGATCTGAATTTGAAGACGATTTCCCGGCAACGCAAGGTTAAAATCCAGTTCTGTGTCCATGTCCATAAACGGACTGATGTAGAAATACTTAGTTTGTCGGCTTCGGAAGGTATCCCCGTCAAGACAGTCGCTTCCCAGGAAAAAAGGTTTCATCTCTCCGAATGTATTGTTGATCTCCGCCACTGCACACATTGGTTTGCCTGATTTGGAGAAAACATAATAAAATGAGACCGGATTGAAGGTATATCCCCACGTATTGAGGTGTGTAAGCAGCAGGATGCGTCCGGGTTCTTCC
>JAGQUY010000319.1:3785-6579 GCA_020438245.1 Bacteroidota bacterium | reverse complement strand
CACGAAAATCATGGCGGCGATGAGGGAAGCCATAGGGCTGATGCGGGAGTGATCCGCCAAGGCGTCGAAGAGGGAGTGATCAAACAAGGTATCAAACGAGTTGGGTTAGAATTATGATTTCTTGGCGCGCGTCGCGGTAAAAAAGGGATTAATCATGATAAAATCCGAAAAGAAGAATTTCACCATCATCGGCAAGTCCCTGCCGAAGATTGAGGGCTTTGAAAAGGCCAACGGCAGCGCGTTATATACGGACGACATCATGCTGCCAAATATGCTCATCGGCAAGATTTTGCGCAGTCCGCATCCGCACGCGATCATCAGGAAAGTGAATACGGAGAAAGCCGAAGCGCTGCCAGGCGTCAAAGCGGTAATGGTGGGTGCCGAACTGCCTGAACTATACGGCGTATTACCTGCCTCTCAGGATGAAACCGCCCTGGCTATTGAAAAAGTTCGATACATCGGCGACGGCGTGGCGGCCGTGGCGGCCGTCGACGAAGCGACTGCGGAAAAGGCCTGCGAGCTGATCGAAGTGGAATACGAAGTGCTCAAACCCTGTCTGACCATCGAGGATGGATTCAGGGCTGACCTGCCGAAAATTCACGAGCATACCAAGCAGGCCAACGTGATGAAGGAGGTTCACCAGGAGTTCGGTGACGTGGAGGAAGGATTTGCAGAAGCCGATTTCGTGATGGAGAATGAATACTTTTTCGAGGGCAATACGCACGTTCCGCTCGAGCCGCATTGTGCGCTTTCGCAATGGGCGGACAATAAATTAACCATTTGGTCGTCCACCCAAACGCCGCACTATTTGCATGTCGCGCTGGCCAAGGTGCTTAAGATGCCGCGCAGTCATATCCGGGTGATCAAACCCCACATTGGTGCGGGATACGGCGGCAAGTCCGAGCCGTTCGCGCTGGAATTCTGTTCGGCGTGGTTATCCAAGAAATCGGGCCGTCCGGTGAAAATTCTGTATACGCGCGAAGAAGTTTTTTACGCGCATCGCGGCCGACAGCCCATGAAAATGATTCTGAAAACAGGTCATCGAAAAGACGGATCGATAACGGCCATCCACATGCGAACGTTTTTGGATGGCGGTTCGTTTGGTTCATACGGACTGGTCACGACCTACTATTCGGGTGTGTTTCTGACGCTTCCGTACAAGGTTCCGCGATATAAATTCGACGCATTTCGCATTTATACAAATAAACCGGCCGGCGGACCCAAGCGTGGTCATGGCGCGGTGCAGCCCCGATTTGCCATGGAGTGTCAGATGGACAAAGTCGCGGAGAAATTGGGCGTCGACCCGATCGAGCTGCGTCTTCGCAACGCCATCGAACCGAACACGATGACGATCAATTCGTTCAGGGTTACCTCCTGCGGGATCAAGGAATGTCTTGAGCGGACCCGGGACAAATCTCTGTTCAAGGAAAAATATCCTTCGTACAAAAAGCCGTCGAATAAAGTTTTGCGAAAAGGCATCGGTGTGGCGGCAAGTACGTACATCAGCGGTGCCGGAAAATCCATTATCTGGAACGATATGCCGCACTCGGGCGTTCAGATCAAGGTCGATCGCGGAGGTGGCGTGGCGGTTTTCTGCGGCGCGTCAGACATCGGGCAAGGCAGCGATTCAATGTTGGCATACGTTACGGCGGAAATTCTCGGCGTGGAGGTATCCGATGTGCATGTTTGTCAAACCGATACCCATCTGACACCGGTGGACTTGGGCAGTTATTCAAGCCGAGTGACCTTCATGGCGGGTAACGCGTGCATCGAAGCGGCGGAAAAAATCAAAGACAAATTATTTGAAATGGCGAGTCGCAAACTCAAGGTGCCCAAAAGCGATCTCGATTGCGGCAAACGCCTGATTTTCAGTAAGACCGATCCGATGATCAATATGGACTGGGTGGAAGCCGCCAACATGGCCGAAACGGCCTATGGAACCATCGGGGAAACCGGCAGCTATAAGCCCCCCAAAATTGGAGGGAAATACAAGGGTGCTGGCGCGGGTCCGTCGCCATCCTACAGTTTTTCAACCCACATTGCGGAAGTTACGGTCGACACCGAGACCGGAGCGGTAACGGTTGAAAAAATCTGGTCGGCACACGATTGCGGCCGGGCGCTGAATCCGTTGATCGTCGAAGGACAGATCGAAGGCAGCGTCTACATGGGCGTCGGCGAAGCCTTGTTTGAAGAACATATTTTTTTCAAGAACGGGCTTCACAAGAACCCTTCCATTCTTGAATATAAAATTCCCACCATTCTGGATACGCCGGAGATCGAGTCGATCATCGTCGAAACAATCGATCCCGAAGGTCCGTTCGGCGCCAAGGAAGCGGGTGAAGGTCCGCTGCACGCGGCGATTCCCGCCATCGCCAACGCAATTTACAATGCGGTAGGTGTGCGCCTCGACTCCACGCCGTTTACCCCGGAGAAAATTCTGAAGGCGTTGGAAGAAAAAGAACTTGCAGGAAATGGTAACGGAAAGAACACGAAGAAACTGCGCGGTATTGGAGCCAGGAAGCTGGCCGAACAAGTTACTTCTTCCTGAGAATTTCATGCGAATCTTTTTGTGCTTTGTTTTGATATCCGTTGCGGACCTATCCGCTCAGGATTCTCCCAAAAAAGCAAAATGGTCCATCTATCCGATCCCTTATTGGTCGCCGCAAACCAGTTTTGGCGGAGGATTGATCAGTTCGTATAAATTTTTTCCACGGAACAATGACAGCCTGCCTACCACAATAACCGCGTACGGACTGTATACCGCAAAAAAACAGATTCTTGTAGAGACTTCGTT